>CABUAL010000044.1 GCA_902489515.1 uncultured Collinsella sp.
GCCATGCCAATGCCCGAAGCCTCAATCGTCAGGATCTTGTTGATCTCGACACCCTCGAACAGTCGGGCCCACTCGGCGCCCATGTGGTCGAACAGCTCAACGTCGCATTGGTGGTTGAGGAAGGCATCAACCTTAAGGACGTTACCGGCCTTTACGATGCCGTCATGGCGAATACGATCCTCAAGCTCCTGCATGGCGCAACCCCTTCTCGCGGCAACGATACCGCGCGATTAATAAACGTTGTTCGATAGTCTACCACGGACCGACCCCCGCCCGTCCCACAAGCCGCATCGCACCACAAACCAGTCTTTTTGGGACGGCGCGAATCGTGGCAGACAGCCTCCCAACACGCTAATGGCGGGCGCGCATCTTCACCAAACGCACCATGGCAAGCGCAAAGCCCACAGCGGCCACAGCCATCAACACATAGAACACCGAACGGAAACCAAACAGGAACACATCCGGACGTCCTGCAACAAAACTGGTCACGGCCTCGCCCATCGCCACGCTCATCTGTCCATACAGGATATTCGACGCCACCGTAATGCCGAGTGCCATACCCGCATAACGCGCCAGGCTACCCAGACTACCCGCAAAGCCAAGTGCCTCGCGCGGAGCCGAGCCCATGTACAGCGAGTTGTTGGGGCTCTGGAAAATCGACGTACCGCACGACATAAATGCGACGCAGCACACGATCACAGGGATAGAAGAGTGCTCGTCGAGCGTGCTTACTGCAAAGAGACCGCACACATACACGCCCAGGCCGACCGCCGTGGGACCCTCGCAGCCAACACGGTCCGAAACCGTTCCCGAAAGCGGGCCGATAAAGGCATTCACCATTGGCAGCGCCAAAAAGAGCAATCCGGAAATGTCAGAACCAAAGCCGTGGGCGTCCTGAAAATAGAACGGCAGAATAAACTCGGATGCGCCAATGCCAACGAACACGATGAGCATGCAGGCAAGGTTGATGGTGAAGGCCGAATTTGCAAAGCAGCGACGAGCGGCCTCGGCAAGGGGCATGGGACGTTCGCCGGCCTCTGGCCTAACATGCGGCAGCGTGTAGAGTCCCACGATAAACGAGATCACGCCAATGGGCAGGTTGATGAGGAAGATGCTCTCCCAGGGAAAGCTTGCCACCAGCATGCCGCCGAGCACGGGGCCACACATCATGCCGAGGGCCACAAAGGTCGCGAGAATACCCATGGCACGGCCTCGTTCGCGCGCCGGAAACGACTCGGTGATGATACCCATGTTGTTAGCCATGGCCGCCGCGCAACCGATGCCCTGAACAATGCGTGCCAGGATAAGAACCTCAAGCGAGGCCGAAAGGCCGCACAGCAGCGAACCGACCGAAAAGACGATGACGCCCAACTGGAACACATTCACCTTGCCGCGCACGTCGCCCAGACGGCCAAACGGCAACATAGCCACGCAAGTCGCAAGCAGATACACCGAACTTACCAGCTGAATGCGATCGAGGCCCACGCCCAGCTCCTTTTGCATCACGGGCAACGCCACGGTCACGACGGTCGAATCCAGACACGACATAAACGTCATGATGAGCACGGTAAACAGAATCGCCCATTTGTTCTTGCCATGGGTGTCGCCCTCAAGGGCAATGTGCTCGCGGCGCAGCTGCTCTGCGGTTTTCTCCATATCCATCCTTTCGAGTGGCGCAAGGCAAAAACGGGGCCCCAATCGCCAGCAAACAGCCGCGATTGGGGTCCCGCCTACGGAATCGGAACGAAAGGTCGCCGAAGCTTTCTGCCAGCATCGGCGCCTTATGCGAACGCTAGCCTAGCACTGCTCGAGTGCCTGCTCAAGGTCGGCAATCAAGTCGGCCGTGTCCTCGAGGCCGCACGACAGGCGTACCATATCGGCGGAGATGCCACAGGCGATGAGCTCCTCATCGTTCATCTGGCGGTGCGTGGCATTAGCG
This sequence comes from uncultured Collinsella sp., assembly GCA_902489515.1. Lineage (GTDB taxonomy): Bacteria > Actinomycetota > Coriobacteriia > Coriobacteriales > Coriobacteriaceae > Collinsella. The sequence continues at coordinate 1,940 of CABUAL010000044.1, forward strand.
GGATGCAGGCAGCAAGTGCGGGCGTCGGCCACATGCGTGGCGATCTGGGCGAGCTTAAGGCTCTTCATAAAGGTCTCAGCCGCCGCGCGACCACCGTTAAAGCCAAAGCTCACAACGCCGCAGGTACCGTTGGGCATGTACTTCTGAGCGATGTCATAGTACTTATCGCCCTCTAGGCCCGGATAGCTCACGAAGCGTACCTTGGGATGACTCTGCAGGAACTTGGCAACGGCCAGGCCGTTCTCACAATGACGCGGCATGCGCACATGCAGGCTCTCGAGCGAGCTGTTCAGGAAGAAGGCCGCCTGCGGGTTCTGCATGGGGCCGAGGTCGCGCATGAGCTGCGCGGTGGCCTTGGTAATGAAGGCGCCCTCGCGACCGAACTTCTTGGCATACGTCACGCCGTGGTAGCTCTCGTCGGGCGTGGTGAGACCCGGGAACTTATCCGCATGGGCCATCCAGTCAAACTGGCCGTGGTCAACGATCACGCCGCCCAGGTAGGCAGCATGTCCATCCATGTACTTGGTGGTGGAGTGCGTAACGATGTCGGCGCCCCACTCAAAGGGACGGCACATCACGGGCGTCGGGAAGGTGTTGTCGACCATCAGCGGCACGCCGTGGTCGTGCGCGGCCTTGGCAAAGCGCTCAATATCGAGCACGGCGAGGGCGGGATTGGCGATCGTCTCGCCAAAGACGAGCTTGGTATTGGGCTCAAAGGCTGCCTCGAGCTCCTCATCAGTGCAGTCGGGGGCGACGAACGTGCAGGTCACGCCCATGCGGCCCATGGTGTGGGCGAGCAGGTTATACGTACCGCCGTAAATGGCAGAACTCGCGACCACATGATCGCCGGCACCGGCCACGTTAAAGATCGCGAGGAAATTCGCAGCCATGCCCGAGCTCGTGAGCATCGCGGCAGTGCCTCCCTCCATCTCGCAGATCTTGGCGGCAACCAGATCGCACGTGGGGTTCTGCAAACGGCTGTAGAAGTAGCCCGACTCCTCCAGGTCAAACAGCTTGCCCATATGCTCCGACGTGTCGTACTTCCACGTGGTGGACTGGTAGATGGGCACCTGGCGCGGCTCGGCATCTCCCGGGTGATAGCCGCCCTGAACACATGTAGTACCGATGGTCTGCTCGCTCATATCTAGCTCCCTCGCCTGGGTTTTAGTTTTATTCGGTTCACGATACCGCTACCCTGCACCCCTCTCAACCCATCCCCAAGGTAGGTTATGGGACAAATTGATCAGGGGTATTTATCTCAAGCCTTGGGCATTTGCTCGATAGATAAAAACGAGGCATACATGAAGCTCTCGATGATTACATGCCCCGTCACGGGTACCATAGGCGGGTACACCGTGACCAAGGAGACAACGATGAAGCAAATCGATACGGCCCAGCTCGACATCACCGCCTGTCAGGCTCAAGCTGCCGAATATCACGCCCGTGGCTTTAACTGCGCCCAGGCCGTCGCCTGCACGCTCGCGCCCGCCGTCGGGCTCGACCCCCAGGTCGCCTTTACCCTCACCGAGGGCTTTGGCGCCGGCATGGGCGGCATGACCGAAACCTGCGGCGCCATCTCGGGCGCCGTGGCCATCATGGGCTTTGTAATGAGCGACGGCATGGAAAACCCCAAGACCAAGGGCCAGACCTACAAGCTGTCGCGCGAAATCGCCAAGCGTTTTGGCGAGAAGAACACAACGACCGTCTGCGGCACGCTCAAGGGCATCGGATCGGATAAGGGTCCGCTCCGCAGCTGCCCCGGCTGCATCGACGATGCCGTCGAGATTGCCTGCGATGTGCTAAAGCAGCTCGCCGAGTAAACGGCAGCAACAGAAAAACGACGGCCGGCGCGCTTGGAATCCATCCAAAAGCACGCCGGCCGTCGCCGTTAGAACTCGGCAAACTCGGGAGCGCCGACCTCAATCTCCTCGCGCCCCGCCATAAGCTCGCGCATCTTAGCGCAAAACGGCTCCTGCTCCCCCGCCTTAAACACCAAATGAAGTGACACGGCGTCCGCGTAATCGGTATCCGAAACCTTGGCACCCGAATCCTGCGCCAAGCGAAGCACCTGCTCGTACTGCGGATAGGCCACATGCACGTCAACCGGCACGACGCTTGTCATCTCAACGATCTGCCCGGCCTCCTGAGCCGCGGCCACCGCCGCCTGCGTCGCAGCGGTATAGGCGCGCACCAAGCCACCAGGCCCCAACAGCGTGCCACCAAAATAGCGCGTCACCACGCAGCAAACATTTTTGAGCTCTGCGCCGCGCAACACCTCGAGCGTCGGCATACCGCTCGTGCGGCTCGGCTCACCGTCATCGCTCTGGCGCTCGCGTCCATCGACCAAAATCCACGCGGGAACATTGTGCCGAGCGTCGTAATGACGCTTGCGAACCATCTCGATAAAGGCATTCGCCTCGTCCTCGGACTCAATATGGACCAGCTGGGCAATAAACCGGCTCTTGCGGTCCACAAACTCGCCCGAAGCCTCAATATTCGATTGCAAAGTAAAATAGCTGTCCAACAAAGCCCCTCAACAACAAGCAAAGCAACAAACAGCCTCAATAATACGGCAAAGCCCGTACCGATAACCCGGGTAAATAGAGCGCCAACGCCGATGACCAGGCAAAAACAGCGAGACGGCGTCAGCTGAGTCGATTTGGCCCGAAAGAGGAGGGAGCACGCCTTATGGCGGCGACCGACGAATGAGCGCCAAATCGGCCAGCTGACGCCGTCGAAGGCGAGAACCCGTCAGCGCGAGCAAGGTGCCTTGAAAGACAAGGGCATTGACCTTATGGTCATGCCCGAAGGCTTGAAAGGCAGATCGCCGCGCTGACGGGTTCACAGCGTCAACAAAGTGCCGAGTGGGCTTGTAAGCCGGGTTCTGTCGTGAACGGTCATTTATCTTGTCTGCACGTTACCGTGCAGCTCCACGCACGCTACCCGAACGCGGACCGGGCCGGCCCATAGCGTTCCTATTCGCGCTTGCTCCGGATGGGGCTTGCCAAGCCGCCGTGTTGCCACGACGCTGGTGGTCTCTTACACCACCGTTTCAGCTTTTCCCTTTACGCCTTGCGGCGCAGGTGGGAGTCTTCTTTTCTGCGGCGCTTTCCGTCGGATCACTCCGCCCGGCCGTTAGCCGGCATCCCGCCCTCTGGAGCCCGGACTTTCCTCACGCGTACTGCAAACAGCACATCGCGCGACCGTCTGGCCCACTCAGCAGTGCAAGAGTGTAGCACACCGTTGCCGCAGGCAATGGCACAACACAAGCGTTCGACACGATAAACCAAGAACCACGCCATGCAGTACAATAGGGTTGTCGATGGGCAATGTCGTCAGTCGAGACGCGACCGCGCTCCGCACCCCTCCGTCTACTCGGTGCGTTCCCGCCTCCTCCCCGAGGCGGGATGTCGGCATTTTTTCATTCACCGACAACCCAATAGCCTGTGGACAGCCCGGGTAGCATCGCGTGCATCAGCAGCGAAAGCAAAAAGGGACCCGTCCATTGCGGACGGATCCCTTAAAACAAGTGATCGTCAAACCGATTTACTCGGCGTCGGTCTCCTCGTCCTTCTTCTCGGAAGGAAGCGGGGTAACCTCGATCTCGACGCCCAGAGTCTCAGCAGCGGACTTCATGGACAGAGAGATACGACGACGGTCGAGGTCGATCTCCATGACCTTGACCTGAACCTTGTCGCCCACGTGGGTGACCTGAGAAGGCTGGTCGACGTGCTTGTTGGCCATCTCGGAGATGTGCACCAGGCCCTCGATGCCCTCGCCCAGGTCGACGAAAGCGCCAAACGGGACAAGCTTGGTCACAGTGCCCTCGACGATAGCGCCGACGGGGTACTTCTTGACCAGTGCGCGCCACGGATCCTCGGTGGTCTGCTTGAGACCCAGGGAGATGCGCTCGCGGTTGAGATCGACGTCGAGAACCTCGACCTCGACCTCCTGGCCGACCTTGACAACCTCGGAAGGATGGTTGACGTGGTTCCAGGAGAGCTCGGAGATGTGGATGAGGCCGTCGATACCGCCGAGGTCGACGAAGGCGCCGAAGTCGACGATGGAGGAAACGGTGCCCTGGAGACGCATACCAGACTTGAGCTTGGACAGGATCTCGGAGCGCTCGGCCTTACGGGACTCCTCGAGCACGACGCGACGGGAGAGGACGACGTTGTTGCGGTTGCGGTCCATCTCGATGACGCGGGCCTCGATGCGGGTGCCCATGTAGGAGGTGAGGTCCTTGACGCGACGGAGGTCGACGAGGGAAGCGGGCAGGAAGCCACGCAGGCCGATGTCGAGGATCAGGCCGCCCTTGACAACCTCGATAACCTCGCCCTCGACGTTCTCGCCGGAGTTGAACTTCTCCTCGATGCGGTTCCAAGCACGCTCGTACTCGGCACGCTTCTTGGACAGGACCAGACGACCGTCCTTGTCCTCCTTCTGGAGAACCAGAGCCTCGATGGGATCACCGAGTGCAACGATGTCTGCAGGGTTAGCGTCCTTGCGGATGGACAGCTCGCGGACCGGGATAACGCCCTCGGACTTAAATCCGATGTCAACGAGCACCTCGTCATGCTCGATCTTAACGACAGTGCCGTTAACGAGATCGCCCTCATCAAAGTCGGTAATCGTACCGTCGATGAGGTTGTTCATCTCCTCCTCATTGACATCGTCAAGAGAGAAAATGGACGAGTTCTGAATCTCACTCAAAGGTGGACCCCTTTCGAACTACGGGGCCCCGATTGCTAGGACCTACAGAAGGGTGCGACAAGCACACAACGTTTAGGAACACTCGGGAGCCGACAGATACTAATGTGACGCTTATGCAATCACGTTCGTATAGGTTACGGGGAAATGAGTTCGATTTCAAGCGTGAACTGCGATTTTTTACTCGTGTGGAGACTTTTTCGTAATCTTATGAACACACGTCTCCGCAACTTGACGATAACCAGCCAGGCATTCGGCTTTGGGGTAAAGTATCCGGAGCCAACGATTCTAGATCGATTTTTCGAGAAAGGTGCCCGCGTGCTCAAAGCAGTCGTTTTCGATATGGACGAAACGCTTCTCAGCATCAACCTCAACGCGTTCATCCTTCGCTATTTTAAGGATGTCTCATCGATGCTCGCGGATATCGGGCACCGCAGCCGCGGTGGCACGATGGCACGCCTCGGCACCATCTTGGTCGACCTCAACGCCAATCGCCGCAGCGGCACGGACAACCGCACCAATCTTGAGTTTTACCAAGAAGAGGTCGAGCGCCGATGCGGGATCTGCCTCTCCGATCCCCTCATCTACGAGGCGTTTACCTTCTACGACCGCGAAGTTCTTCCATACAAGAACGACGATGTCATTAACGCTCACGCCATGCCGGGCGCGCACGCCGCGCTCCAGGCCGTACAGGACGCAGGGCTGCGCTGCGCGCTCTTTACCAACCCCAGCTTTCCGCAGGGGGCCATCGAGTGCCGCATGGGCTGGGGCGACCTGGCCGATGCCCCCTTTGAGCTCGTCACGCACATGGGAAACACCACCCGCTGCAAGCCCGATGCCACCTACTATCTAGAGCAGCTTCAGGTGATGGGACTCGAGCCGCACGAGGTCCTTATGGTGGGCAACGATCCCAAACGCGACTTCCCGTCCCCCGATTGCGGCATCCAAACCGCCTTTGTGGGCCAAGGAAAACCGGGACGCGCCACCTGGCGCGGAACCATGGAAGATTTCGCCCACGACTTTAACGCCGTAATCGAGGCCTTCTACGAACACCAAATAGCCAACGAACTGTCATAGAACCCCTCACTCGCTCCAAACAAAACAACGCCGCAGGTTGAGCATAAGCCAGCGAAAACGCCCCTAAGCGAGCAATGTGCCTTGAAAGAGGAGGGCATAGGCCTTCTGGCCATGCCCGACGATTGAAAGGTAGATTGCCGCTTAGGGGCGTTTGCAGCGTCGACCGGTTACGCGGTTTGGTAAAACCGCGTAACTAACAAACCTGGGTTTTGCCGATCATGATGTTGAGGATCTCGACGTCGGTATCCTTCATGCCCACGCGGCCCACGTAGCCCATGCTGGCGATAGTCTCCTCCACCGTATCCTGGATCAAGCCCTCGCCGGCGCGGAAGCCGCGGCCCTGCATGGCCATATCGTGACCCAGAATCGCAGCGTCAACGGCTGCCGAAATCTTAGCCGCGCAACTCGCCTTGGCGCCATCGCATACGATGCCGCCCACGTTGCCGAGCGTATTGGAGACCGTTGCGCCAATCTGCTCGCGCGTGCCACCGCACAGCCAGGTAATCGCAGCGCCGGCGCCGCACGCGGCGCAAATAGCACCGCAAAACGCCGAGAGCGCACCAATATAGCTCTTGATATGCACGGCGATAAGATCGGACAGCATCACGGCGCGCACCAGGCGCTCGTGGTCGCAGCGCAGGAACTCAGCATACTCCATGACGGGCAATGCGCAGGTAATGCCCTGATTACCCGAGCCGCACACAATGGCGACCGGCAGCGCGCAACCGTTCATGCGGGCGTCGGACCCGGCCGCACGGGCACGGGCGCGGCAGGCGACGTCATCGGCACGAGCACCCAGCAGCGTACGGCCCACCTCGGCGCCCCAAGCGTGCGCAAGGCCCTCGGCACTGATTGCGCCATTCAGCTCAATCTGACGCTCAACGGCAGCGCGGGCGTCCTCAATGTCACCGTACTCGATAAAGTCGATGATGGTCTCAATCGACATGGGCGTGTCGGCGTTATCTGCCGCCCGCTCAGCCACAACGCGCTCGGCGCAGGCGGCGCACTCCCCCGCCGACTTGCCGCATACCGGAATACCATCGAGCGTATGGCACGTGACATTGGTGTGGTGGTCGGTAATCTCGACGATCGCGGTATGGCCCCCGGCCGTCGCAGTCACCTTGATGTAGAGGTTGGGCACACCCTCGACAAGCGACACATCGCAGTAGCCGGCGTCGGCGAGGAGCTCGGTCACGCGAGCACGATCTTCGTCGTCAACGCTCTCGAGCACCTCGAGAGCGCTCTTAGCGTCGCCGCCCACGGCACCCAGCACGGCCGCGGCTTCAATACCGTGCATACCGCCCGAGTTGGGCACGGTCACGCTCTTAACGTTCTTGATGATGTTGCCCGAGCATGCAACATCCATATGATCGGGTTCGCAACCGAGCGTCTGACTCGCCAGCGCCGCTGCATAGGCAACGGCAATGGGCTCGGTGCAGCCGAGTGCACAGACAAGCTCGCGGTTCAAAACATCGCAAAACGCGGCATCACGGATGGAATCGGTAGGCATAGGTATCTCCTGCTTGCATAACGGGCTAGGCTCTCAAAAAATGTTAGCTCCTTTATTTGATAACAATGCATCAAAAACCGCAACCATGGTTCCGGCGGACGGCGCTCAAGCGCAAACTGACGACATTCATTCACGAGAAGCCAGTCTTGTTGCCTGCTAAAGCGTTTGACCAAAAAACGCTCGAGCGTTTACGCAAAAGTCGCGCTATCATGCAGTCGAACGCGGTAAACACCTTTAGCATTTGCGCCGCACAGACCAGAGAGGAACCATCCATGAAGATCGGTATCGGTAACGACCACGCCGCCGTCGAGCTCAAGAACATCATTTCCGAGCACCTGAAGGAGCGCGGCTGCGAGGTCGTGAACTTTGGCACCGACACCTCCGAGAGCTTTGACTACCCCATCGCCGGCTACAAGGTGGGTAAGGCCGTTGCCAACGGCGACGTCGACCTGGGCATCCTCATCTGTGGCACCGGTGTCGGGATTAGCTTGGCTGCCAACAAGGTCGAGGGCGTACGCGCCGTCGTGTGCTCCGAGCCCTTCAGCGCCAAGCTCTCCCGCATGCACAACAATACCAACGTGCTCGCCTTTGGCGCCCGCGTCGTGGGCTCCGAGCTCGCCAAGATGATTGTCGACGAGTGGCTCGACGCCTTTTATTCCAAAATCTATGA
>CABUAL010000045.1 GCA_902489515.1 uncultured Collinsella sp.
AAGGCGTATTTGGCGGCACGTTTGATATTGTTGCGCGAAAGGGTGCACATCCAACCCGCGATAAACAGAAATACCCAGCTGATGCTGGCGCGCCAGATGTCTTGAAAGACAGTCTGGGTAAACCAGGGCATATCCCAACCGTACAGGTAGGCGAGATCGTAGCAAGCGTGAAAACCTGCCATTGAAATCATCGTAAACCCGCGGACGGTATCAAAGATGGTGATGCGTTTTTGCATTACGAGAACCGGCGCATCAAGCCGACGACTTTGCCCAAGATAACGGGATTCGTTGCATAGATAGGCTCCATGGTGTCATTCTCAGGCTGCAGGCGTACGCGTCCCTGCTCCTTGTAGAACGTTTTGACGGTCGCTGAACCATCAATCATGGCCACGACAATTTCGCCATTCATGGCACTCTTTTGTTCACGGACGATGATGTAATCGCCATTGAAGATGCCGACATTGATCATTGAGCTCCCATGCACCTCAAGGATAAAGGAACCCTGATCGGTGGCGATTTCGGTCGGGATAGTAAAAGTGTCTTCGATGTTCTGCTCGGCCAGAATGGGGATCCCAGCCGCGACGCGACCAACGAGCGGTAGCGAGACCGTTCCGCGAGGTGCGGTGGGCTCGTCAGATTTAGAAATTGAGACAGAGGAGCCGTCCTCGTTAAAGAGTTCCAGGGCGCGCGGTTTGGTGGCATCGCGCTTGAGCAGCCCGCGCGCCTCCAAGGCAGATAAGTGGGCGTGCACGGTGCTGGGGGAGGAAAGGCCCACGGCAGAAGCCATCTCGCGCACGCTGGGCGGATAACCCTTCTCTTGCTGATATTCCTTGATGAAGTCGTAAATTTGCTGCTGACGCTTGGTAATTTTGCGAGCCATCAGGGCATCCTCTCTACCCATGTCAAACAAATGTTCGAATTTTGCTTGACAGGAACAACTGTTCGAAGATAATAATAACCGAACATTCGTTCTCGCGCTAGACATTTTTGTCCGCGCGGCTTGATAAAACTGTTCTCAGCAAAACACGCGAGAGGAGAACATGATGAACGCAACGAATATGGTCCAGGGAAACCTCGCCCTTAAGCTCGAGACGCCTGCAGAACCCACTTTTACGGTTGTTCAGGGCGGCCGCTCCGGCTTTCAGCCTTTGACCGTAAAGCCTGCTCGCAATCAGCAGGCTGTAGTCGCGCCGGCTCGCGTTGCCCTGAAGGTTCCGACGATTGTCGCCGTTGCCGTTGCGCTTACGCTCTTCTTTGTCCTCGCTACGTCGGTCTTTAGCGCTCGTCACGCCGCGTATGCCGAGTCCGTTTCCAACGTTACCTACGAGACCATTCGCGTTCAGCCTGGCGATTCTCTTTGGTCGCTTGCCGAGGAATATCCAATCGAAGGCCTTTCCACGCAAGAGACTTCCGACATGATTCGTAGTGTCAATCATCTGGAGCATGGTTCGCTCGCCGCCGGTGCGCATCTTAAGGTTCCTGCTCGTTCGTAATCATTATCGCGCTGCGCATGGTACCCTTGTTATCGTTTAAGAGGAGGTACCATGCGCTGTCCCAAATGCGGCAAGGCACATACCCGCGTCGTTGATTCCCGTATGCAGGAGTCTAATAACACCATTAAGCGTCGTCGCGAATGTTGCTCGTGTAACTATCGCTTTACAACGTTTGAGCGATGCGAAGACCCAATTGAGGTCATTAAGTCAGACGGAACCAAGCAGCGGTTCGATCGCAATAAGCTGCTCGTCGGCTTGATGCGCGCCACCATCAAGCGCGATATCGACACTAAGAAGCTCAATGAGATTATCGACGACATCGAGGTCGAGCTGCGCTCTCGCACGCTGACGGCCGTCACGTCCCATGAGTTGGGTGACATGGTGCTCAAGCGCTTGGCCAAGATCGACAAGGTGGCTTACATCCGTTTTGCCTCGGTCTACCGCGATTTCAAAGACGTCGATGAGTTTCTGCAAGAGCTCGACAAGCTAAGGTGATTCCATGTCCAGCATTACCGTCAACATAAAGCGTCTCGACCCCACCGTCGAGCTTCCCAAATACGCCCATCCCACCGATGCCGGCTTGGATCTGCGCTCCAACGAGGACTGCGTCCTGAAGCCCTTCGAACGCCGTCTGGTCTCTACTGGGCTGGCCATCGCCCTGCCCGATGGCTACGCCGGCTTCGTCCAGCCCCGCAGCGGCTTGGCCATCAAGCAGGGCCTGTCTATAGTCAATACGCCGGGCCTCATCGACGCCCACTACCGAGGAGAACTCAAGGTTATCCTCATCAACCTGGATCCCTCCAACAACATCCAAATCAACAAAGGCGACCGCATCGCCCAACTCGTCATCCAAGAAGTCCCCACGGTTAACCTCATAGAAGTAGAAGAACTAGACGAAACCGACCGAGGCAACGGAGGCTTCGGTTCTTCTGGTGTGGCTTAGCCCATTTCTTCGTTGAAAATGGGCGTCGTAATGCCCGCTCGCCCCTGGGAGGCCCCTATATATCATCCCGTGCTCAAACATTCTCGCTTCGCTGCGAAACTGCGCGCGGGACGATATATAGGGGCCTCCCAGGGGTGAGCTACGTTTACATGCTCGCAATCGGTTATGGCTTCCCATCTGAAGCCGAATGCTGTATCTAGAAACTGTGTCTAACAAGTAATCCGATCTGACAAAGAGACGGCTCCTTTGTCAGATCGGATTACTTTGATTACTTGTTTCCGAGTTCCCCTTCGCTGCTTTTCGTAGGGTAACCGATATGGCTGCTAGTGCGTACGTATAGCCGTGGCGCAGGGCGCCCACACATATCGTTCCACGCGCAGTTTCGCAGCGAGCGAAGCGAAGCGAGAATGTTTGAGCATGGAATGATATGTGTGGGCGGCCTGCGCCACGGCGGACAGTCCAATGTTAGCGGATATGCGCAGGCTTGCCGCCCCAGTAGAAGCGGCAGAAGGCTCGTTTGCGCTTTTGGGGTTTGCCTACGAGCTCCATGGTGGCGATGGCTATGTCTTCGGCTGCGTGGGGGCGGCGTAGTACTTCGCCGTTGATGAGTAGGGCTTTGAGTGATTCAGGACGGTCGTGCAAGTGACGTAGGGTTACGATGAGTTCTCGTGCGGTGGTGACATGCATGCTGGCGCCCATACCGGTGAGCATCGTGGTGTTTGCCTTTTCCTGACCGTATGATTTGCCCAGCAGGATCATCGGCAGATGTGCGCATAGGCACTCGGTGACCGTGAGTCCGCCCGATTTGAGGATTGCCAGGTCGCAGCCGTGCATGAGGGCCGCCATGTCGTCCACGTAGTCTAGAACCGTGACATTTTCGAGCTTCATGGCGTCGAAGAGCGTCTTGAGGCGGGTGGCGTATTCCTCATCCTTGCCCGGCAAAAAGACAAAGTGCATGTCCTCGAAGCTGCGCAGGAAGGGGAGTGTGCGGTCCATCTCCGCGCGAAAGCGAACGTACGGTTGAGGCAAACTGGCGCCGGCCATCACCAACACAACGGTCTTGTCAACGGGGAGATTGAACTTCTCGAGTTCTTCCTCGCGATTGTAGTCCGTATCAAACCCTGCGCGAATGGGGATGCCTGTAATGCGGATTTTGGTCTCGGGAACCTTACGGGGGCGAAGTGTCTCGGCCATAAATTCGTTGGCTACGCAGAACAGGTCGGTGTCCTTGTGGGGCCAAAAGCCTTCGACTTCATAGTCTGTTGGTACGCAGATGACCGGGTAATCGATACCCGTGATGACGCGGGCGCCCACAGCAACATTGGCTGCCGTGATGTGTGTTGCGACCACGGCAATGGGCCTGCGGGTGCGGACATATTCGTTGAAGGCGGGGAACATAATTCGCGACCATGCCGTGCCGCCACCCCAAAGCAGATGTCCGGTAAGGGTATAACGCCAGGTCAGGTCATAAATGGGGCGTGTGGCGCCGGTAAAGGACGCTGCCGTTTTGTTGCCATCGAATTTGATGCGCCCAAAATCGAGGATATCGAGCACCTCAATCTCGATATCCTCAGGAATACCCTTAGTGCCGCGTATGAGGTCGAATGCTTGTGCGATTGCGTTGGCCGCCGCCTTGTGTCCCGAACCAACCGAGGCGTGCACGATGGTTAACAGAGGCTTTTGTGCCGGTAAAACGGCCGGTTGCTCCGGTTGGGGAGTGACTGGCATGGGCAGGGGAGCGTCCTCGCTCGTCTGCGTCTGATCCATCGATAACTCCCCTTCGACGTTGTAGCACGGACTTATCATTGTAGTGCATGAGTGTCATGTTCACGTAAATTTGGGTACGAGCGCAGAGAGCTACAACTTTTCGACGAGAGGACTCATCATGGCTACCAATCAGCTCATCGATGTTGCGATTATCGGCGGAGGCCCTGCGGGCTATTCTGCGGCTATTTATACGGCACGTGCCAATCTTTCGACAACCGTGATTGAACAGGGTATGTCGGGCGGACAGATTGCCACGACCAACGAGGTTGAAAACTATCCGGGCATTCCGCTCCTGAGTGGTGTCGAGTTGGGTGAACGTTTTCAGCAGCATGCAAAAGGCTTGGGCGCACAAGTCGAATGGAGTATGGTGACGGGCATCGATTACGATGCGGATGCGTCGTTGTTTACCGTGCACCATGACACAGGCGAGACGATAGCTCGAAGCGTCATTGCCTGCATGGGCGCCACGCCACGCCCAGCTGGCTTTGTTGGTGAGGATGCGTATCGTGGTCGTGGCGTATCTTATTGCGCAACATGTGATGGAATGTTCTTCCGCGGCAAGCAGGTCTTTGTGATCGGCGGCGGTAATGCGGCATGTGAAGAGGCTTTGTTTCTGTCAGACATTGCCAGCAATGTGACCATCGTGCTGCGCCGTGATCAGTTCCGCGCACCCGAAGGTGTGGTTCAGAAGGCGCTTGCAAAAGACAATATTTCAGTTAGGTACCAAACTAGTATTGTGGAGCTTTCTGGTGAAGCAATGCCCACAACGATCACGTTCAAGGACAATATAAACGGTGAGACGCATGACGAGTCCTTTGAGCCGGGCTCGTTTGGTATCTTTGTCTTTACCGGCACGCAGCCCCATACCGAGCTTGTCGAGCATCTGGTCGATCTGGCACCGGACGGCGGTATTGTTACCGATGATTCTATGGCCACCCGTACACCGGGCTTATTTGCCGCTGGCGACATCCGCTCCAAGCGTTTACGTCAAGTTGTGACCGCCGTTTCGGATGGCGCTATAGCTGCAACCAGCGCATACGCATTTCTCCGTGGATAAGTACGATAATATATCTTATGTAAGGTTGTTATCTATTAACTAAATGGCGGGACGATGCATCAGTGCACTGTCCCGCCATTTTTCTTGCAGGCTATATGGTATGCAAAACTAGATAACCTAGAATACAATATAGAAAATGAACGGAGGACCTTTATGAACCACGTTAAACACGTTATTCCGATGTCTGATTCGTCGGTCAGCATTAAGCCTGAGGATATTCAGCCCACTGTGCTGCCCGATGCATTTATTCAGTCCGATATCGTGCGCAAACTCAATACGTTGAGTCTGCCGCGCTATGACCAGTTGCCCAATGTGACGCTCTACCGCGACCAGGTTATTGAGTATGTTGCGCTGTGGATGGAGCCGCTGTTCATTTGCGTTGAGCAGCCTATCATTACGCCATCGATGATCAATAACTACGTAAAGGTCGGCCTAGTGCCTGCTCCGGTCAAAAAGCAATATGGCCGCGAGCAGATTGCCCGCCTGATCGCTATCTGCATCTTTAAGCAGGTGCTACCTATTGCTGCTGTGCAGGCACTCTTTAACATTCAGCGTTTGAGCTACGATGCCCCGACGGCCTTTGATTATGTGGTCGATCAGCTCGAGGCATCGATTCGTGCGGCGTTTTCCGTCGAGCAGACTCCCGTGCCCGATACGGCGCATCAGGTAACGCGTGAGTCGCTGCTTGTGCGTAGCGCGGTATCGTCCTTCGTTTCGAAGGCTTACTTGATGAGCTATCTCAAGTTCAACGGGTTTAATAGCTAGCCGACGTATAAAACGGGCGGTACAAAGAGCCATCTGTCGCTTTGTACCGCCCGTATTTTTGCTTGATTGGACTTTATTTGCCCGAAGCCACGCCCATGCCGTAGCCGATAATGAGCCCATGCATTTCGGCATAGTATGAATCTAGCCCGTTACAGGGCATGATGATGGTTTTGGAGCCGGGCCAATGCTCGACTATGCGGTCAGTAAGCGCCTGGGCTCCAGCTTCGTTCTCAACGTGATCGATGACGACCTCGCCGCCGGCAAAACCCTCGGCTTCCATGGTATCGATGATCTTGTTGAGCATCTTCTTTTCGCCACGCGTGTGCCCGACGAGTTCGATTTTACCGGCCTCGCTCGCCGTGCCCAAAATGCGGATATTGAGCTTGTTGGCAATAACGCCGGCTGCCTTAGGGATACGTCCGGCTTTGGCGAGGTTTTCGTAATTGCACAAGCTGAAGAGGATTTTGCTGTTCTGCTCAAGGCTATCGAAGTATGCGCAAGCTTCCTCGAATGAGACATCCGGATTGCTTGCAAGATAGCGGTCGAACAGCAAGAAAATGAGGAAGCTTTTGCCGCCAGCTGCGCGTGAATTGACTAGATGAATCTGTCGGTCGGGCTCCTCGGCAAGAACCATATCGCGAGCCGTGGCTGCCGCGTTGTAGCTGCCCGACACGCCCTCAGAGATCGGCATGCAGATGGTCTTGTCTGCCAATTTGAAGAGCTTGGCCCACTCCCCTACGCTGGGACAAGCGCTCGAAGAAGCGTTCGTCTCCGCCTGAACAGCGCAGTTGAGCTCATGAACATCGAGCGAAAGGTCATCGACGAATTCACGCTCCCCCACTCGAATTTTGAGGGGCGCAAATGCAAAGATGGTATGGGGCGCGGTCGGTTGCCAATCGCGAAGGTTGCAGCTTGAATCGGAGATAAGTGCCCAGCTCATAGAGGGTCCTTTCTAATCGTTCCCATTCAATTATAGCCATCTTGCAGACCGATTGGGCCGCTATCTAGTATTCAAAACTAGATAGCGGACTGCACGAAAGGCAAAAGAATGGACCCCATGACTCAAAGCCACGAGGTCCATATCCGTTTGCTTTATCTGAATACTTAGTAGCGCACGAAAATGTAGTTGTTGTTCATGCCGGCGGCAACGGAGCTGATGATAACACCCGTGTTGTAGTCGGACGCATGAATCATCTGACCACCACCGATGTAAATGCCGGTGTGGTACGAGTTGACTACAACGTCACCGGGCTGCGGATCGGACACACGCGTCCAGCCCATAAAGGTGCCCGTGGTGCCCAGGCGGCAATAGCGACCAGTAAGGCAATAGCTTACAAAACCAGAGCAGTCGAAGCTGTTCGGGCCAATTCCGCCCCAGGAATAGGCGCAACCAAGCTTGCTGTATGCACGCGAGACAATAGAACCGCCATCGACGGACTGGCTCGGAGCAGAAGGCGTCGGAGCCGGAGCAGGCGTGGAGGGCTGCGGCGTCGGAGCAGGTGCCGGCGTAGGAGCCGGAGTGTTGCCGCCCTGGTTGTTGTTATTGCTGGTCTGGCCACCGTTGTTGGTGTTCTCGGTCGTACCGGCAGTCTCGTTGCTCACCGTGGCCTTCTCGGCGGTGCTGGCGTTGATGCCGGCCTGCAGCGCGGCGTTGGCCTCGGCCTCGGAGGCAAGCTCGGCCTGCAGCTGCGAATCCAGGGAGTTTACGACGTTCTGGGCTTCAGCCTGCTGGGCGTTAAGCTCGTCGACCTTCTTTTGCGTGGCGGCGACGTTCTTTTCCTGCTCGGACTGCTTATTGGTGAGCTGCTGCTTAAGCTCCTTGACCTCTTGAATGGTCTGAGCTTGCTTATCGGAAACTTTGCCGTAGTAGAACAGACGGTTGAGCATATCGCTCAGGTCATCGACACCCGTCAGAACCTGAAGCAAGCTCAGGCCGCCGGTCTTATACTCGCCGGCGACATAGGTCGAGAGCTTAGCCTGACCATCGGCGATCTCCTGCTGCTTTTGCGTGATCTCGCCGGCAGTCTGATCGAGCGCCTGTGTCTGCGTGGCGAGCTCATCGTAAATCTGCTGAGTTTGGGTACCGATCTGCTCTAGCTTCGTACGAGCGCAGGCAAGGTCGGATGCGGTATCGGCGTAGGCAGGAGCCGCGAGGCCCAAGCCCAAAACACAAGCGAGGGTTGCCGTAGCAGCGCAGCGTGCCATGTTTTTGTGCGTGTTTGCTGTGCGCATGTAGCTTCCTTTCCAGTAACTAAGGGTAACGGCTAGTCCACCGTCACCAGGCTAAAGAGCTCCACATCGTCATTAGACGGTGTGAGCTTCTCGCGCGGGTTGAGAAACGCAAGCTCAAGGATACAACCATAACCGACAAGCTTTGCGCCCATATCTCGCACCAGTTTACCTGTTGCCTCGACGGTTCCGCCCGTCGCGACCAAGTCGTCCAGAATCAACACGGTATCTTTAGAGCTGATAGCGTCGGCATGGATTTCAATTGAATCGGTGCCGTACTCGAGCTCGTAGCTCTGACTTACGGTCTCGCGCGGTAGCTTGCCAGGTTTACGTGCGGGAACAAAGCCGGCGCCAAGGGCTACAGCCACCGGTACGCCAACCATAAAGCCGCGAGCCTCGGGACCCACGACCTTGGTGATTCCCATGCCGGCAAAGTGCTCGGCGAGGGCATCGGTCATGGCTTTGAGCGCCTCGGGATTGCCAAAGAGCGGCGTGATGTCTTTAAAGATGACTCCGGGCTCGGGATAGTCGGGGATGTCGACGATTTGAGATTCGAAGTCGTACATTGCATGACCTTTCAATGGGTTGCCGAAATTTCAGCAGCGTTTATTTGCCCGCGGTGGCGGCGCCGGATTGCGAAGGGGCGACGACTTTGAGCGGCTTTACGAGAGAATCCTCGTGCGAAACCGGCGCGGCTGGCTCTTCGTTTTTGGCCTTGGTGGACTCGGAACGCGTGATTTCCTCATCGAGTGCATCGATGTCGGCGTCCTCGACCACGGCGTTGAGCGACTCAAAAACGCGGTTCTTGAGCAGCGCAGTGTGCACGCCCTCCGTCAGGTCGTGAAGCTTCTTAAACGCACGCTCGAGCTTGGCGTCGCGCTCGTCATCGGAGGTATCCATTCCGAGCATGCTCACGAGCACCTGCTCAAACATCGAGGACTCGCGGTTAGCGGAAGACACGTACTGACGCAGGTTGCGTGGCTCGATATGGAAGCGCGACAGCTCGGAGCAGTAACGGATGATCGGAAAATCGCGACCATCGACGAGCTCGCGGTTCTGCGGGCTTTTGATGATGCGAATGAGGTCGTTTTCGGCGAGCGAGCGGATAAACGAAATCTCGACGCCCAGCATATCGGGAATGGTCTCGATGGGATGCAGCTTTTGCTTAGTCTCCTTGGGCTCCGTCTTGAGCGGAACATCGGACAGCAAGCCCACCTCGTAGGCGAGCGTTGACAGGTCCGTGGCGTTTTCCAAGCGCTGCTTAATCACGTTGAGCGGCATGTAGCGGGTCTTCTGCAAGTGCAGGATGACCTCCAGGCGATCAACGTCCTCTTTGGAGTACTGACGGTATCCCTTAGGCGTACGATGAGGGGTAATGAGCCCCTCATCCTCTAGAAATCTAATTTTTGAGTTCGAAAGATCGGGGTATGCGCCTCGAAGTAGGTTGACGACTTGGCCGATACTCAGATAGTTGCGTTCGGCCATGCCCTACTCACCGGTTTTATTCGCGAGGGCCTC
>CABUAL010000046.1 GCA_902489515.1 uncultured Collinsella sp.
TCTTCTCCATATTGCGCGTACCCGTGGAGTACAGCAGCGCACCGGCGCCCAAGAACAGCTCGCCCTTAAACATCGCGTGGTTAAACGTGTGGTAGAGGGCGGCCATCAGAGCCAGGACGGCGATGCCGACAGAGTTGAGCGCCATGGCGGCCATGGAGGCGCCGACGCCGAGCAGAATGATGCCGATGTTCTCGACGGAGTGATAGGCCAGCAGGCGCTTGATGTCATGCTCCTGCAGGGCGAAGGCCACGCCGAGGACCGACGAGATCGCACCGAAAACCATGACCATAAGGCCCCACCAGACCTGAACGCCCGAGGCGGAGAGCAGGTCGAGACCCACCTTGAGGATACCGAAGATACCGATCTTGATCATGCCGCCGGACATGAGGGCCGACACGTTGGACGGCGCCTCGGGATGTGCCTTGGGCAGCCAGCCGTGCAGCGGGATGATACCGGCCTTGGCGCCAAAGCCAAAGAAGGCAAGCACGAAGCACACGGATGCGACCGCGGGGCTAAACTGCGTGGCGCGGAAATCCGCAAAGGCAAACGAGCCGCCGGCGAAGTTGGTCATGGTGAGGAAGCTCGCCATGATGAGCACAAAACCAACGTGCGCGATCACAAAGTAGAGCCAACCGCCATGGATGGAGTTCTCGTTCTCCTCGATTACGACCAGGAAGTACGAGGTCAGCGACATGAGCTCAAAGGCGACCAGGAACCAAAACACGTTGTCGGCGGTGATGACGAGCATCATGGACGCCACGAAGGTGTTAAAGAAGAAGCCGGCGCGGCCCTTTTTGCCCGGGTACTCATC
The DNA here is from genome assembly GCA_902489515.1 of uncultured Collinsella sp. GTDB lineage: Bacteria > Actinomycetota > Coriobacteriia > Coriobacteriales > Coriobacteriaceae > Collinsella. Next base: position 812 of record CABUAL010000046.1, read on the forward strand.
AAAGTAGTTGAGACCGTAGATCGAACCGGCAAACGCGAGCACCGAGATGAGCGCCACGAACAGGCCGGACAGCTGATTGAGCAGCAGCTGGAAATGGGCAAACGGGAAGAACACGATGGTGTCGACCGACGTGACATCGCCCAGCACGGCCTGAATACCGGCCACAAACGAAAGCACCGCGGCGGCGGCACCGATAAGGCAGCTGGCGGTCTTGGCGGCGTTATCGGCCTTGATCAGCAGAACCGAGGCGAGCGCACCGATGCACGAGACGGCAAGCGATGCGATAAACAGCGTCATGCTATCCATTGTTTTCGCTCCCTTCTGCTTTCTCGGACAGGCCCTGGGCCACAGCGGTAACGTCGACGGCCGGACCGTTTTCGATCGAGCGCAGGCGCTTGGCCTCGTCGAGCTCGCGATCGGCCGCGCCGCCCATGACGGTCAGTGCCTTGGTGGGGCACGCCGCCACACAATGCGGGCCGTCCGGATCGAAGGCGCACAGGTCGCACTTGACAGCGCAGGTGTACTGGCCAGGAGCCCACGTAAGCAGGCTGCTCAGGGACTTAGGATACGAAGGCGTCGGGTCGCACATGCCTGCGACACCGGCGATAGACGTGCCATCGGGATGGATGGCTCCGAAGGGGCACGCGATGGCGCACAGCCTGCACCCGATGCACTCCTGCTCCTTGACGTGGATGCGATCGCCATCGTGCTCGATGGCATTCACCGGGCAAACCTCGGCGCAGGGGGCACCCTCGCAATGGTGGCAGGCAAGGGCGGCCGAAATACCGCCGGTCTTCACGAGCGCCAGGCGCGGCGTATCCTGAAGACCCTGCATCCGGTGGGCGTCGGCACAGGCGGACTGGCATGTTCCGCAGCCGATGCACCTCTCCGGGTTGATGTCGATGAAGCGGTTCATCCCCACTTCCTTTCAAAATAACGGGCCGGGCTCCCGAACGTACGGGACGCCCGGCCCAAAAAGCCAACGAGAACGGGACTACACGATTTGGTTCACGTGCGCCTCGTCGTCGAACTTGGCGGCGCCGGGCTCAACGTCCTGAGGAGCGGCGGCGTCCACCAGAGCCTGCTTGAGCTCGGTGTACTGACGCTCGACCTCGCCCTCGGCCCAGACCTGGTCGGCAATGGCGTCGACCTGGCAGGCGGAGAACTTGTCCTCGGGCGTGTGCGAGACCGGGTCGACCTTGTGCATGGTCAGCTCGTTGCACTTGCCGATCCACCACTGGTAGGTCATATAGACCGTGCCCTTGTTGATACGGTCGCTCACGTCGGCGCGGCTGTATACCTGGCCGCGGCGGCTGTGAATCGAGACGATGTCGCCGTTCTTGATGCCGCGCGCCTGGGCGTCCGCGGGATTCATGCGGACAAAACCGGGCTCGTCGGCAAGCAGCGCCAGCGTCTTGCAGTTGCCGGTCATCGAACGGCAGCTGTAGTGGCCGACCTCGCGGACGGTGCACAGAATGAGCGGGTACTCATCGTCGGGAAGCTCGGAGGGCGCCTCCCAGTCGTGCGCCATCAGGTTGGCGCGGCCGTCCTTGGTGGTGAACTTGCCACCAGCGAACATGTCGGGCGTACCGTGGTCGTTCACATCGGTGCTCTTGACGGGCCACTGGGCGTAGCCGCCCTCGGGAGCCATCTTCTCGTAGGTCGCGCCCACAAAGTTGGGGCACAGGCTAATGCACTCGTTCCAGATCTGCTCGGTGTTGTCGTAGTGCATGGGATAGCCCATGCGCGTGGACAGGTCCGCGAAGATCTCCCAGTCGTGACGGCACTCGCCCTTGGGCGGAACGGCCGCGTCAAAGTGCTGGAAGCTACGGTCGGATGCAGTAAAGACACCCTCGTGCTCGCCCCAAGAGGTAGCGGGCAGGATGACGTCGGCGAGCATGGTCGTCTGCGTCATAAAGATGTCCTGGCAGATGAACAGATCCAGCTCGGAGAGCGTCTTGCGCATACCGGCCGAATCGGGCTCGGTCTGCACCGGGTCCTCGCCGTAGTTGTAGAAGCAGTGCACCTTGCCCTCGTCGACCAGGTGACCCAGGTCGGTGAGCTTGTAGCCCTCCTCGAGCGGGAGCTTTTCCTCGGGCACGCCCCAAGCCTTGGCAAACTTGGCACGCACTGCCGGGTCAGTGACCTTTTGGTAGCCAGGGTACAGGTTGGGCAGCATGCCCATATCGCAGGAGCCCTGGACGTTATTCTGGCCACGCACGGGCGCGAGGCCGGAATTGGGTTTGCCGATCTGGCCGGCAACGCAGGCGATGGAGGCGATGGTGTGCACCGTCTTCAGGTTCTGCTTCTGCTGACATACGCCCATGCCCCAACCAATGATGGCAGAAGGCTTCGCCGTGGCGTACATCTCGGCAGCTTGGTGGATCAACGCGGGCTCGACACCCGTGATGTCCTGTACGGATTCGGGAGTGTAATTCTTGATGGTCTCCCACCACTCGTCAAAGCCGTTCGTGTGCTCGGCGACGAATTCCTTGTCGTAGAGGCCATCGTTGACCAGACAGTTGGCAAAGGCGTTGAGGAACGCAACATTGCAACCGTTCTTGATCGGAAGGTAGAGATCGGCGATACGCGCGGTTTCGATATGGCGCGGGTCGGCGACGATGATCTTGCAACCCTTTTCTTTGGCTCGCACGATACGCCTTGCGACGATGGGGTGCGAATCGGCAGGGTTATAGCCGAAGAGGAAAATGCAGCCCGCATCCTCCATACCGGGGATGGAGCATGACATGCAACCTGAACCAACCGTGTCCATCAGACCGAGGACAGTAGGGCCGTGTCAAGTACGGGCGCAGTTGTCTACGCTGTGGGTGCCGATGCACGCACGCGTAAACTTCTGCATGACGTAGTTCGCCTCATTGCCGCCGCCTCGCGAAGAGCCGGTGGTCATGACAGCGTTAGGACCATATTCGTCAATTATGGCCTGCATCTTAGATGCGGTGAAATCCAGTGCCTCGTCCCAGCTTACGCGCTCAAGATCCGCGCCTTTGGTGCGGCGGATCATCGGGTGCAGTACGCGAGGAGTCAAGATCTTGGTGTCGTTGATGAAGTCGTAGCCGCTCATGCCCTTAAGGCACAGCTCGCTCTGGTTGGTGATGCCGTTGAGCGGTTCGGTACCCACGACCTGGCCGTTTTGGACCAAGAGGTTAAACTGGCAACCGGCGCCGCAGTACGGGCAGATCACTTTATGCTTCTCCATGACACCCTCCTTCCTTTCTCTGCTACCGAATACTCGGTACTTATTTGACAATCATTGGGCCTGTCGCCCGACGCTTACGCCTCGTTTTCGATGGTGGCGCGGGCACGCTCGGCAGTCAGCTCCGCCAAACGTTCCTCGTCTACCAGGGTGAGGCCCTTGGTCGGGCACGCCTCGGCACACGCCGGACCGCCGGGACGGTCCACGCACAGGTCGCACTTGAGCACGAAGCTCTTAGTCTGCGAACCCACGCGCACGTCACCCATCAAGACGGGGACCTGCGTGGTCGCCACGCTCACGGCACCAAAGGGGCATGCCATGACGCAGCTCTTGCAGCCGATGCAGTTGTCCTCGTTGACGCCGATGCGATGGTTCTTTGGATCAAAGAACAAGGCGCCCGTGGGGCAGGCCTTGGCGCACGGAGCGTCCTCGCAGTGGTGACATGCCACCGGCGCGGAAATCTCGTAGGTGCGCGTTACGCGCAAGCGAGGTGCGGCGATGTTGCCGGGAATATCGTGCGCCTCGATGCACGCCGCCATACAGGTTTGGCACCCAATGCAGCGTGAAGAATCAGCCACGACTCGTTTATTGCCCATGTTGTTCACTCCCTCCTGAATCCCTTGCCGGAGAGACCCTGTCGACATTGACCCAAGCCGCCCGTGGCCTGGCATCGACGAATCGAATGCATGCGGCGAAACATGCACTCGGTAGAGTCTCTCCAACGATATACAGGTTAAATATACGCAGTTGCAGGGGGCAAACTTGAGCATAGACCCTGCAATACGGGTGTATTGCAGGGGTTTTGGCAGGTTGGAATTATTCTCTAGAAGCTATAAAGGTGAGTGTATTACATGCGTACGCCTCAGAGATTTTTATGCGCTCTCATTTTGGATGTACTACGCTTGTATTCGTGTTTATGGTTATCAACTTGAGTGAAATAAAGTAATCGTTATAAGATGCTCAAGTATCGGCACATGCCGCATTTGACCGACTATATTGCACGCTCATTAAGGGGGCCAGTGATGTCATCGACTCAAAAAAGAGCCATCCTGCAGGTGCGCATTCGCGAGGAAGACAAGCAGCATACCGAGCATCTCTACGATGCCATGGGCACATCGCTCGCCGAGGCTGTCCGCTTATTTGTCGCGCAAAGCATTTTGATGCGCAAGCTCCCCTTTCAGCCGGTCGCCGTGCGCTCAAAGAACGGCACCGCCGCCTATGGATCGCTCAAAGCATATGGTGACCCCAATCGCCGCGCCGAGGAGCGCAATGCCTGGATTGAATACCTAGCCACAGAAAGCGATGAGTCGGTTTTGGGTCTCGAGGAAGTAGATATCCATGAGTAGCACCATCATCGACGAGACCGTCATCCTGCGCTACCTGCTTAACGACGACGAGGTCCTGTCACCGCGCGCCGCCAAGGTCATCGCCACGCGCACCGCTCGCGTCTACCCCGAGATCATCACACGCGTCGCCGTTACGCTGCGCGACGTCTACAAGGTCCCGCGCGTGGAGATTGCGACGGCCATGACCAAGCTGCTCGATGACGTCATGGTCGACGAGCCCACCGTTATCGCCCTTGCCATCAAACTCTTTGGCAAGACCCATATGGACTTTACCGACTGCCTCCTCGCAGCCCGAACCGCCATCTACAACGATGATGTCGTGAGCTTTGGCAAGCCCATCATCCAAGGCATGATCGATTACCGCCGTAAACGCCAAACCGTGGCCGACGTTCGCGACCGCGCCGCCGAAGCACGCAGCCGAAGCACCGACTCCACCATCGACAAGCTCCGCCACCGCCCCCGCAGCTAACCCCATCCCCTCCTAAGTTGCGGTGAAATACGGACTGTTTCATGCCTTTAAAGGCCTCAACAGTCCGTATTTCACCGCAACTTATTGAAGGTGGACCGCGAACGATTTCGCTATCGGGATTCGGCGTAGGGTTTTGTTGTCGGAATGCCGTAACCGCGCATCATGGCACCGAACGATTCTACGTCGTAGGTGTCCGAGAGTTTGAAATGAATGACGTTGTGGCCCATGGCGCGAAGGTTCGCGTCGCGCATGAGGGCCGCTCGATACGTTTTTGCCGCCGCCCGCTCTGGATCATTTTGACCCTCGTCTTCAAACTTGCCTAGCCCATGCAGCTCTGCCAGCGTCCATGAGCCGTCTGGCATCTGCCAGCCATAATCTGCTAGATAATAGCCAGCGTTTCCCGGTCGCGTTATCTCAACTTGAAGCTCGGGCGCGGCAACCCCAGCGAGAATCATCGCTGCTCTCGCCTCGGACTCGCCGCCATTGTCTGACCTGCCGTCCATATACTCAAAAACGTCAAAAGCACGCGCGATGCCATGCAGCCCTCGACAATTTGCCTGCGCATATGCTCGCAGCTCTTCGCGTTCGACATCGTACTCACGGGCCAAGCCATCGACATAGCCCAGCGCATAGCGAAAGGCGCTCGTTCGAGCGATATCAACAACCGTTCGACACGGATCCGTCAGTGTAAAAGGACCTAGCCGCCACACTTCGCCCGGGCGCCAGCGCTTGTATTCAACGAACTCATACGTATCACGCCTTGTAGACCGTGGCAGCAGCACTTGCACTTTATCCAGAAGCGTATACGCCGAGCCGATGCCGTAGAGCAGCGCTGCTGTCGATCCGCAAAACACAGCATCCGATTCAACGACCGCAATAGCGGATGCCAGCTGAAAGATGCGATCTTCAACCCCAAGATTATTCCAATAGACCGGATCCGCATACACGTGGTTGTAAAGACGAAGCATGAGCTCTTCCTGCATAAGCTCACGCGCACGGCGTTCATCCCAAGGATCAATTGTTATAAGCAGCTGTCCATCTTGATGAATTCCAACGGCCGAGAATAGCATCCTTGCATATGACTGCGGAAAATGTTTTCCTTTATCGAGCATGGCCAACCCCATAACCATCACGGCGGAGAGAATACCATTACGCTATCGCATGCTTCCGTCCGCAGGCCTTGCCAAAAGCTGTCCAAAAGCTTGACGCCGCAGGTCAGAGCTTCAAAAAATATTTCCACTCTCGGTAGACGGTCGCTACGACCCTCCCAACGGCATCAAAATCCACCCTTACAATTAGTTGCGGTGAAATACGGACTACATGGGCCATAAAAGCCGAAAAACAGTCCGTATTTCACCGCAACTTAGGTGGGGATGTGGGGTCCCCGGCACGTTTACGAAAACGGCTCTGATCCCAAAGGGAATCAGAGCCGTTAAGCTATCTTATGGAGCGGGCGACGGGAATCGAACCCGCGTCATCAGCTTGGAAGGCTGGGGTTCTACCATTGAACTACGCCCGCAAGATATGGTCGGGACGACAGGATTTGAACCTGCGACATCCTGCTCCCAAAGCAGGCGCGCTACCAAACTGCGCCACGTCCCGAAGGTGTTGAGCAGCTAAGGTCTAAACCTTGCGTGTCCCAAAGCGAAGGAAATTATAGGGGAGACTCCCCGCCTGTGCAAGCGCAGAAACCCTAGCTCCTCGAATGTGCGACAAACTTGCTGTGGAGCAGACCGATCACAAACGCCACCACGGCAACCGGCGCCCACGCGGCTCCAATGTCCGCCAGCGGCAGCGCATCGAACGGCAGCCACGCACCCGCAAAGAACGCGTCTCGAACCGAGGTAATCACGCTCTGCACCGCGACAACGCCGCCGACCCAAACCCACACCTGCGGATGCGCGTCGCAAAAACCGTGCACCAGGCCCATAAGCACCAGCACGATGGCAACGGGATACAAGGCGTTGAGCATGGGCACCGAGAACATAAGGATCACGTCGAGGCCCACGTTGGAGAGTACGCACGAAAACGCCGCGAACACAAAGGCGAGAATCGCGAAGGGGCGGCGCATGGCCTCCTCGGAGGCCTCCGCTCCCCCCTCGATCACATACGTCTCGCAGAAGTAACGCGAGCAGCAGCTGATGAGGCCGATGCACACGTTCATGCAGGCGAGGAAGAAAATCGCAAATACCACAACCGTGCCGGCAAGGCCAAAGTGCATGGAGGCCGAACGAGCAAGAATTGCAGCGCCGTTGGTGGCGTCGGGCATCACGGTGCCGAGCTGCATACCGGCAAGCGCTAGGCCGCAGTAGATGATGGCCATGAGCACGCCGGCGATCACACCGGAACGCGAAATCTCGAAGGCCACGCGTTTGTCATTGGTAACACCCAACTCGTGGATGGTCTCGGCGATGATGATGCCGAACGCGAGCGACGCAAGCAGGTCCATGGTCTGGTAGCCGGTCAAGAAGCCCTGCACGGCAGCACCGGCATCATAGGGAGCTTGCGGGGCGGCAGCCGGTCCCAGCGGCGAGATCACGGCGGCACCCACGACCAGCACGATGAGCGCAATGAGCGCGGGACCCGTAATGCGCCCGAGTACGCGCGTGATAACGCCCGGACGCAGCGTGAGCGCAAACGCGACGACAAAGAAGCCAACGGCAAACACCAGGCGAGCCGTGCCGAGTGAAACGCCCTCGGGCAGTAGCGGCACCAGCATCTCAAACGCCGTGGAACTCGTACGCGGAATGGCAAGGCACGGACCGATTGCCAGATATACTGCCGCAACAAAGAACTCGCCAAACTTGGGGTGCACGCGGCCGGCAAGCTCGCGCGCCGTTCCGGCAAGCGCCACGGCAATAAAGCCCATGACGGGCAGGCCGATGGCGGCGATGAGAAAGCCGAGCATGGCGACCGGCGTGGCAGAACCAGCCTGCAGCGCCAGCAGCGGCGGAATAATGAGGTTGCCGGCGCCAAAGAGCATCGAGAACAGGGCGATGCCGACGGTAACGACATGGTCGGAGCGCAGACCACGCGAGGCGGATGAGGCCATAGACACACCTTTCGGGTCGAAACAAAAACGGGACGGGCAAAAGACCCGTCCCGCAAGTATATACGCTCTAGCAGGCTAAATCGCGCAAAGCGTCAATCGCGGTGTCGACTTCCTCGTCCGTGTTGAAATACCCAAACGAGAAGCGGACGACGCCCTGGCGCTCGGTCCCCAGCGCGCGGTGCATGAGCGGAGCGCAATGGGCACCGGGGCGCGTCGCAATCCCCCACCCTTGCATGAGCGCGTCCGAAATCTCGGCAGAGTCGATATCGGCTACGTTGAGCGACACAATCGCAGAGCGCGCCTGCTGGTCAAAGGCACCGTAGAGCTTAATCCCCGGAATCTTGCGCACACCGGCAAGGAAGCGATCAGCGAGCGCACGCTCGTGGGCAGCAATCGCCTCGACCCCACCCTGGGCCTCGATAAAGTCGAGGCCGGCAGAAAGGCCCGCGATGCCGTGGCCGTTGAGCGTGCCCGCCTCAAGGCGCGTGGGCCACTCAAGCGGCTGCAGCGCATCGAAGCTGTGCACGCCCGTGCCGCCCATGGCCCACGGAGCCACGTCAATGCCCTCCGCCACGGCCAGGCCGCCGGTCCCCTGCGGACCCATGAGCCCCTTGTGGCCGGTAAAGCACACTATGTCGAGGCCCATGGCCTGCATATCGACACGCGCCGTACCGGCAGACTGCGAGGCATCGACGATCACCAGCGCACCGGCCGCATGGGCGATGGCCGCCACACGCACAATGTCGACAGCGTTGCCGGTCACGTTGGAGGCGTGCGTCACAACCACGGCACTCGTACCGGGCGTGACTAGCCGCTCGAGCTCCCTCGACGCCGCTCGTACCATTCACGGTTGCCGTGCCAAG
>CABUAL010000047.1 GCA_902489515.1 uncultured Collinsella sp.
GTGGGCCCTCGGGTTCGAGGAGCCCAGGGCCACGGGCCGATACTCAAAGCCCATTGTGGCATCCCGAGCCCGCGGAAAGAAGCTGCGCCGCGGGGGAGGCGACCCAAATGGCTTTCTCATATCGTCTTGTATGCCGATGGCGGTAGATGTAAATAAACGGTGGAGCGACTGCAAAAGAGCCTCTTCGCTGGGTAAAATCAGGTTGTGCCGCGGAACCCGCTCCTCAGTCGGTCAACTTTGGAGACGCGGGCAACGCAGGTGCTATCGTCTAAAGGGCCGGCTGCAACCGGCCCTTTTCATGACTCCCTTCGCTATCCGTTACTGCTTATATTCCCGCCAGATCGAGTAGAGGTTCCGGACGATGCCGGTCACATACATCGAGAGGCGCAGGATTTCGAGAAACAAGTTCATAGGCTTCACCCCAATCGGAGATCGGAGCGTTGCCCGCAGGCGGATTCCGCGGCGGTCAAGATTTTACCTCACAGGCCGCGGTGGGAGACATCTATCTCGTTTCTGCTAAAGAGGCGACCTAAAACAGGCAACTCTCAATCAGCTCTTTACCGCGCAGGACATCAATCCACTCCTGCGGGATGGCGTCCATACCATAGGCCGTGCCCGCGAGGGCGCCGGCGACGGCTGCGGTGGTGTCGGTATCGTCGCCCAGGTTGACGGCGGTAAGCACGCAGTCTTCGTAGCTGGTGGTGTTCACAAAGCACCAGGTAGCAGCTTTAAGCGTGTCGCGCACGAAGCCGCCAGACCTGATTTCGTGCTCGGGCACGTCTTTCAGGTGGAGCACCCACGAGGGAAGTTCGCCGTTCATCACGCTCCTCACCAGCTCGACAAATATGACGCATGCGTTAGTCGACGTCCTGTGGGCGTGCGTAATCGCGGAGACCTCGCAGATCTCTTCGTCTGTCGCACCGGTGAATGCCAGGGGTGCGATGCGCATGAGTGAGCCGTTGCCGTTGTCGCGCTCGCCGGAGCCTCCCTTGCCGGAGCGAAGTGCGCGGGCGGTCGTGCCGCCGTAATCGAAGACGCTGTCGATCGTATACTCGCCGCGGTCAATCCAGCTTACGAACTTGTCGCGCATGTCTACGGTGTCGATATGTCCGAGCTCCCTAATCGAGTCGCAGGTGGCAAGCGTCATAGATGTGTCGTCGCTCCAGGTGCCGGCGGGCTGCCCATGCGTGCCGTAGCCGATCATGTCCGTGCATTCGAACGTGCCGCGGGCCCTGAACTCGTAAGGAACGCCCAACGCGTCGCCGACGGCAAGTCCATAGATGCAGTCGCGCAGTGTCGTTTTCGGTCTGTCTGTCATGGAGCGCTCCTCTTATGTCGGGGGATATGAAACGCCGTCGGGGGCATCGGTCGCAACGTGCTGCTACCCTTGCGCTTCGCCATTAGTCGCTTCGTTGATGGCGCGGTACTCGGCACTCAGCTCGCGCGCCAGCTCTTCCTTGCTTGGAAGATACGGCAAGTATTTGGCGGCAAACACTTGGTCGTTGTCTTCGGGCAGCGTGTACTCGACAATCGAGTCGCTTTTGTCCGCGCAGAGCACAATGCCTATAGGCGGATTGTCGCCTTCGTTCATGAGCTCGCGCGTGTAGTAGTTCACATACATTTGCATCTGGCCCAGGTCCTGATGCGTAAGGTCATCGGTCTTAAGGTCGATGAGCACGAAGCAGCGCATCAGATAGTTGTAAAACACAAGGTCAATATAGAAATGGCGCCCATCAAAGGTGATGCGCTTTTGGCGCGCCTCGAAAGCGAAACCACGGCCAAGCTCCAGCAGGAACTTCTGAAGATGCGTGATGAGCGCCTGCTCTAGATCGCTCTCGCGAAACGCAGTATCGTCCGAGAAACCTAAAAACTCCAGTACATATGGGTCGCGGATGATATCCTCGGGGCGACGAGCCGGGGCGCTCTTTTGGATTTCCTGGGTGACGGCCTCCTTGTCCTTGCTGGCAAGCAGGCGCTCGCAGAACATGGTGTTGATCTGGCGCTCGAGCTGACGCGTGCTGCAACGAGAATCGGCGCATTCGTTCATGTACCAGGCGCGAGCATCAGGGTCGGGAATGCGCATCAACCTGCGGTAATGAGTCCAGCTCAATTCGCTACGCAGTGCGTCGCGAATTGGAAACGCAAGAAAGAACTGACGCATATTGCGAAGGTTTGCGATGCCAAAGCCTCTTCCGAAATCCGCGGTAAGCCTTCTGGAGAGGCCTGCAATCAATGCCTCTCCATATGCTGCGCGCTCCTCTCCGCCCTGTTCATCAACAATGCTCTTGCCGATCTCCCAATACGCCTCAACCATCGCAAAGTTAACGGCGGTATAGGCCTTGTCGCGAGCGGCGTTGAGAATCGAGGAAACCTGCTTGTAAAAAACTTCTGGCACGATTGCCGATTCTCCACGGTTTACCAGTTCGCCCATCACTGTCGCCTCACTTTCCTCTTGTGGAATGTATCTTTATCGCATTTAGCTTAAAGCATCGCGCGGACACGAATTGCTGTGCTGTCTGGCACCTTCGCATGGGAGCCTTGCGGTGACTAAAATGTGGCCATAGAGGCAGTTTTAGCGAACCCCGCGGGAGTGACACGCATGGATAACAACACTTTGCTGTTCCAGGACAAAGGTTCGGGCGGGTTTAAAGATGTCAGGATTTACCCCAACCGCATCGAGGTGCTCAAGAAGGGCACTTTCGGCGGCAAGCATATCGAGATTGTCTACCTTAAGGACATCACGGGCGTTAACAGGATCAAGGGCCGCAATGTTTTTCTGCGCAACAGGTTGTTGACTGCCTGTGTCTTTAGCCTGAGCAACCGCTCCCAGGCCCAGGAATTTGTGAACGCGCTGAACATGGTGATGTAGCCGACGTCGGCGTTCGGGCCAGACTTACGCCCGCGCATCTGGCGGCATGGTGGCTGGTCGTTCAACCTGCGAGGCGTCCTTTATGCGCTGCCCCTTCATGTCAAAAATAGGGGCACAGAACGGTATTCCGCGCCCCTGATTGAGCCGATGCGTCTGAAAACCGGCTTGCCTATTCGCTAGCGCCTTCGTTGTTTTCGCGGTCACTGGCAAGCATTGCTGCGCCGGCGACCGTCGTCGCCACGGCGGCAGCGGCGAGCCCGGCGGCGATGCCAGAGCCGTCGCCCGTGCCGGCGAGCTTCTCGCCCGAGCCCTTGCTCTTGTTGCCCTTGCCGTTCTTGTCGGCGCTGTCCGTGGCGGCATCGTTGCCGTTGCCGCCGCCGGTACCGTTGCCGGTGCCGCCCGCACTGCCCGAGGCCGCTACGGTAAAGCTTGCGGATCCGTCGCTGGCGAGCGTGTAGTTCTGCGCCGCGTCGCCCAAGAGACCGTTCACGCGCACCCAGTACGTTCCTGCGGCAAATGTTTCGCCCTCGGCCATTGCCGTGCCCGGAGCGCCGTCCGCGTCGTGCACAAACTCGAGCTGGGCCGTGCAGGCATCGGTTTCGAGCTTGCCCTCGAGTGATGCCGCAATCTTGGCGCGCACGTCTTCGCCGGCCTTAAGGCCTTCGAGTCCCTCAAAATGAGGCGTCAGCGCACGTGGATCGATATCGATGGGCACAGGGCCCTGCAGCCCCGTAACAGTCTCGTTGCCCAGGGCGTCGACATCCACATATTCGATGGCAAACGCATGTCCCGAGGCTGCTACGTTGAGTACGTTGCTGCTGTCGACAAGGCGGAAATGGCCCTCGCCAACGGTCTTGCCATCTTGGAGCGAGGCATCGCTCAGCGAGTCGCCGTACGTCATGCGCATGCGGGTCGGGAGATAGCACGAAACGGTTTGCTTGTGCTGCGCATCGTTGTAATTGCGCTGGTAGATGCTCCGGGCCAGTGCCGCATCAACAAAGTCGGATGCGATGATGCCAATGTGCTTGCGGCAGTCCGCCTTTGTGCTCTCAACTCCGGTATTGTTTATATACGAGCTCTTGTACAGGTGCTCGTTGACCACTCGCGCTGCGGTAAAAGGGTTGTTTTGCGTGCAGCTCGTGTAGTTGATAAACCAGCAGCGCTCCGTTGCCTGCACCGTTGTCCCGTCCGCGGCAGTGATATCTACGGTGCTGCGCTCGAACTCGGACGCTGCCTTCAGGGCCATATCGACCCAGTCGATCTTACTGGATCCCGTGCAGTCGTAATGGTCTTGGGCATATACCTTGGTGCAATAGGGCTCTTTGGCACCCGCATTGCCCGCAGCCTCAAAGCCTCGCGCGTCTTGGACGAGGCACATGGACTTTCCGGAATGCGCCTTGATTTTGTCGTCCCATTCAGTGAGGTCGAGGCCCCACGTGTGGCCGTCTACGCTGTCGCCGGCGAGTTTAAATCGACGCAGCAGGACGATCTTTCCGCGCACCTCGTTCAGTGTGGGGACATGGCTCGACGTATAGAACAGATCGGAGTTATTGCCCATAACATTGGCGAAAGCCGTCGTAACGCTTTCGTCGGTAGCCTCGTCGTTGCCTCGTGACACCAGCATGATGAGCGCTTCTGACGGGTGTTCGTTCAAAAATGTTTTGAAGTAACCGATGACATCGGAGAGTTGCATAAAGTCCCCGTCTTTTTTGTGCAGGTAGCATATTCCATGGTCGATGCCGGGGTCGCCGTTCTTGTCGTTCTTTCCAAGTCGGATATCAAAATAGCGAATGCCTTCGAGCAACTGCGTGGGGATGTAATCCTGCTGGCACTTTGCAAGCGAGGTTTGGGGCTCGGTGTCGTTGTCGACGCTGCAGGTGCCCGAATCGTGAGTTCCCGGGATGCTCAGTTCGTCGAGGTACTTGCTGCCATCGACGTGGCTCATCCAACATGGTCCGTCGACGTAGCTGCTATACGTGGTCCAGTCGATGCTGCTAACTGTGGCATTGGTCTTGTCCATGCTGTAGCCGACAAGCTCGAGCTCCCACGGAATGCTCTTACTCTTATGGCAGATCTTATTGTTGTCCTGGTCTTTGCCGTCCTTTTCTATGGCCAGGTACTTAATGTCTTTTTTCTCGGTTTCTTTCTCGACCGTGCGGTCTCGGATGATATAGGTACCGTTTGATTGACGCTCGAACGCAAAAGAGCGACTGGCCTTGCCGTCATGCTCGCCACTCCATACGTGGATGACCTTTCCGTCTTTGTCCGAGTCGCCATCGACCGACCAAATGCTGTAGCCCGTCTTTTTATGCTCTTCGAAATTGAGCAAGGTGCGGATAGCATACCAGTTTGTATCGTCATTCTTGGTCGTTACGTTCTCAAGGATGAGCTTGCTGGACGTGCCGTCATTAAACAGATGGCAGACGTTGCCGATGACGTTGCCGTCTTCGTTAACGCTTGCGGTACGAAAATAGCCCGCGGGGCGAAGGCGAATGACGAAATTGTCGAGGCTGTCCGACGGTGCGGGTGTGTTGTCTGCAAATGCCGCTCGCAGGGGAATGCCCGGCGCTGCGGTTTCGGGCAGGCTTGCAAGTGGTGACAACGCCGCAAGCCCTAGGCCCAGCGTAAACGCTCGGCGGCTGATGGCATGGTGTTCGGTCATAACTTCTCCATTCGCAGAGTGCGGTTATGCGATAGTTTTGGTCACTATACTGCCCAGATGTTTAAAGATGCTGGTTTAATTGTCTGCGCGGCGCAATAAATCGGTGGGCGGACGTGTTGGGGTGTTTGTCGTTTTCGTACTGTTGCCACATTTGGGGCGGTTCCGGCGTCCGGCATCCTCGCGTTCGTCGGCTACAGGCATAAGAAAGGGAGGGTCGGTTTACCGGCCCTCCCTGGGTACGAAGCGCTGGGGTACCGTCGCTTGTTTGCACTGCGACCGTGTTTCCCGTTGCGCTCGCCAGTCGCTTAGCGCTTGATCTCGATATCGTCGAGCTTGACGTCCATGGCCTCGGTCTTGGCCTCGGCGATGTCGTCGGCAAATTCCAGAGACTTCATCATGGTCTCGACGGCGTCCTTGTGCTCCTCGACGTTGTCGATACGCACATACACACTGCCGCCGTCAACGTCGGTGAAGTATTCGGTCGTTACGCCGCCCGAGTGTGTATAGGAAGCGTTGCGCCAAGTCTTGCCGTTGTACTTGACGGGGTCATTCTCGGTCCACTCAAAGCTGGCATTCCACTTTGCCTCGTAGTCGAACAGCTCGTCGGCGTTCTTGTCAGGATCGAAGACGGGGATGAAGCGATCGCTGGCGTGCTCGCTCTCGGTGAACTTAAACTGGGCCCTGTCGGCGGTGTCGCCTGCGACGTCGGTGATCTCGACGCCCTCGGGGACCTCGACCTTAAACCAAATGAAGTCGGTCCTCATATCCACGGCTGGCTTTTCTGCGCCGCCGCCACCGCCACTGCCGGCGCAACCCACCAGGGCAACCGCGGCAAAGAGACTGATGCAGAGGGTGAGAATCGCAAAGGCCTTCTTTTTCATGGTCGTGTCCTCCTCGATCTGTAATCGTCCATGGATTACCTGCCTTTACTGTACGCGTGGACGGCTCGCTAGGGTGGGCCATGTGTCCCATTCTGGGGGCTGGAATTGCGCCGACAAGTGGCAATATGTGCGGTCGCAAAAGAGGGGAGGGCCGATGCTGTCGGCCCTCCCCGGGGTGAGGTGCCCGTTGATTTAATGGGGCGCGCGTGCGTGGGCGTTGCCCCAACAGGTTCCTTGTTTATAGATATGCCTCAGTTTTTGACGTCCGGAAGTCTCGAAAGGTGGGCCATGTGTCCCATGTTTGCGTTGACATGGCCTATCGTGTGCCATAGAAATCCGCGATGGCCAGGTGCGCTGACGCTCGCGTACTTATGGGCTAGACTTAGCACCATTACGTGATCGATGCGGTCGGCCGACGTCGGCCGCCCGACCGATATATATGACTTGAAGGTGCGTGTGCGTATGAGCCAAGAGATGATGGATAAAACCTGTCGCGGTTTTGCCGAGGCGCTGGCCGCGCGCGAGCCAGTTCCCGGTGGTGGCAGCGCGAGCGCTTTTGTGGGCGCGCTGGGCGCCTCGCTGTGCGGAATGGTTGCCCGCTACGGTGCGACCAATCCCGCGCTTGCTGATCGTGCGGATGACCTGACGCGTGCGTTTGCCCAGGCAGACGAGTTGGCGCAGGAACTAGTGGGCCTGGTTGCCGAGGATGTGCGTGCGTACGGCCAGGTGTCTGCGGCATACGGTATTCCGCGCGAGGACCCGGCTCGACCGGCTGCGATTCAGGACGCGTTGCACGTGGCGGCCATGCCGCCGTATCGGATCATGGATGCCTGCGGGCGCGCGCTGGCGCTGCTCGAGGACATGGCAGACAAAGGCTCGCGCCAGTTGCTGTCCGACGTGGCGTGCGGTGCCGTATTCTGCCGCGCTGCCATGCAGGGCGCGAGCCTGACGCTCTTTGCCAACACCACATCTATGAAAGACCGGGCGCGCGCCGAGGAACTCGAGGCGGCGTGCGATGAGCTGCTGGATACGTGGCTGCCGCGCGCTGATGCGCTGGCGCGCCGCGCCGCCGATGCCGCGAGGAAGAGGGGGTAGCCATGGCAGAGCTGCTCAAGGGTGCTCCCGTTGCCCGTGCTTTGACCGAGGAGCTCGCCGCTCGCTGCACGGCTTTGCGCGAGCGCGGCGTTGTGCCGACGCTGGCCATCGTTCGCGTGGGCGAGCGCGAGGACGATCTATCCTACGAGCGCGGCGCCCTCAAGCGCTGCGAGAAGGTTGGCATCGAGGCTCGCCGCATTTTGCTTCCCGCCGATGTTTCGCAGGACGAGCTGCTGGCGGCTATTAAGGACATCAATGCTGACCCCGCTGTTCACGGCTGCCTGATGTTTCGCCCGCTTCCCGCTGGACTTGACGAGGATGCGGTTGCCGCGGCGCTCGATCCCGCCAAGGACGTCGACTCCATGACGCCGGCTTCACTGCTCACCACGCTTTCGGGGCGCGGCGAGGGTTTTGCCCCCTGCACAGCCGAAGCCGTGCTTGCTTTGCTGGATCATTACGGCGTTGAGCTGGATGGGGCCAAGGTTGCTGTGGTCGGACGCTCACTGGTAATTGGCCGCCCCGTTGCCGCCATGCTTACGGCGCGCAACGCAACCGTGACGACGTGCCATACGCATACGCGCGATCTTGCCGCCGAGTGCTGTGCTGCCGACATTGTGGTTGCCGCCGTTGGACGCGCGCGCACGATTGGCGCAGATGCGGTCTGCGAGGACCAGGCGATTATCGATGTTGGCATTAATTGGGACGAAGCCGCTGGCAAGCTGGTCGGCGACGTCGATTTTGATGCCGCGGAGCCGGTTGTTGGCGCAATCACCCCCGTGCCGGGTGGCGTGGGCGCCGTGACGACAGCAATTCTCGCCAAGCACGTGATCGAGGCGGCTGAGCGCGCGGTAAAATAGGCGTTTGGAGGCTGTTTAGGGGGTTGGTTAGATACCCCGTGGTCAAATAATGCCAAATATGAGTACTGTTGCCAAGTTAGTCACATATGTTTGAGATCATTTTGGTTCTTTAGCGATAAGTAATATCGTTAAAGAGCCAATTTTATTGGACGTATGGGGAATTACTAGACTCAGTTTTTGGACAGGTGAGGATTCCCGGCGCCCGGAACAGTGCAATTTGCTGCCACTAAATTTGTGACAGTACTCATATTTGGCATTTTTTGACCACGGGGGCTGCCGAGGCCGTGGTTTCGCCCTTTCTGCGCCGAAGCGATACACTGTTGCCGTTTGATTTCTTCGCTCAAGGAGGATGCGCATGCCGTGCACAACGATTCTGGTCGGTAAAAACGCAAGCTACGACGGGTCGACCCTGGTCGCGCGTAACGAGGACTCGTCCAACGGGGTATTTGAGCCCAAGCGCATGCGCGTAGTGCATCCCGACGAGCAGCCGCGTGTCTACACGAGCGTCCTGAGCCACCTGACCGTTGAGCTGCCCGATAACCCCATGCGCTATACGAGCGTCCCCGATGTTGTCCCGGGCCACGGTATCTGGGCCGAGGCCGGTTTCAACGAGCTCAATGTTGGCATGTCCGCAACCGAGACGCTTACCACCAACGAGCGCGTCCGCGGCGCCGATCCGCTCGTGGACTACGTGCCCGCCAAGGGCAACGAGGGTGAGGACGGCTATGTGCCGGCGCAGCCCGGTGGCCTGGGCGAGGAGGACATGGTGACCCTGGTGCTGCCGTATGCCAAGTCCGCCCGCGACGGCGTGCGTATCTTGGGCGACCTGCTCGAGCGCTACGGCACTTACGAGAACAACGGCATCGCCTTTAGCGACGTGGACGAGATCTGGTGGCTCGAGACCATCGGCGGTCACCACTGGATCGCTAAGCGCGTGCCTGACGACGCCTATGTGACCATGCCCAACCAGCTGGGCATCGACAGCTTTGACCTGGATGACGCCGAGGGCGCCCAGGCCGACCATATGTGCTCCGCCGACCTGCGCGCCTGGATGGCCGAGTGGCATCTGGACCTGACGCTGGGCGTCGAGAGCGACGGCCCGGCTGCCGTCTTTAACCCGCGCGAGGCCTTTGGCTCGCACAGCGACAGCGACCATGTCTACAACACGCCGCGCGCCTGGTACATGCAGCGCTGCCTCAACCCCAGCGACGTGTGGGATGGCCCCGACGCCGACTACACGCCCGAGAGCGACGATATCCCCTGGAGCCGCGTGCCCGAGCGCAAGGTGACCATCGAGGACATCAAGTACGTGCTCTCGAGCCACTACCAGGGCACGGAGTACGACTGCTACGGCAGCAAGGGCACGCCCGCTACG
>CABUAL010000048.1 GCA_902489515.1 uncultured Collinsella sp.
CGAGGCGAATGGCTGAGCGGTATCGATATGCGGGTTCAACGGTATCACATTGGCCACATAGATTTTTAACTTGCATTTCTACCCGCCCTTTTCGTAGAGTCGCCGATACGTGCTTAGCGCACCCTCGGCGCGTCCGGCAGGCTTTGCGAAATGGGATCCAGGAGACTTCGGCGCAGCATCATCTTGCGGAATGCTTCTAATGAGCCTCCCATCCTTCAAAAACAGAATCTCATCGCACAGCCTATCGACCGAATCCAAGATGTGGGATGACATGATGATGCACGTACCAGAATCGGCCAGCTTCCTGAGAATCTCGGAATGCAAGTCCACCCTGCTGGGGTCGAGCGCGTTCATGGGCTCATCTAATAGAAGGTACCGCGCGCCCGTCGCATACGCAATCGCCAGGGTAAGCTGCTGCTTCATGCCCTGGCTCAGAGTGCGGATCCTCATCTTCGCGAACTCGCCTATCTGCGTTTGTTCCACTATCTCTTCGATATCGCGAGCATGCGGCCACATATCGCAAACCATCTTGAGGTGATCTTCCGCACGCAATCCGGGATACAGCAGCGTCCCCTCACCAGGTGCATAGAAGATCATAGAACGGACCTCTCTCGCACCCGTACCCTGCACCTCATCCAGAACGATGCTCCCGTCCACGCGAGGACCCGGCAAACCTGCCATCGCACGCAGCAACGTCGTCTTTCCATGCCCGTTCGGAGCGACGAGACCGTAGACCGTACCCGGGGCAAACTCAGCGTTCACCGAATCTACGAGCACCTTCTTTCCATAAGAGATCGTCAGCGTTTGAAGGTCAATCATCGAGATCATCCCCTTTCGATCTTTGGAACACTCAGGCGCACCATCAACGGAGATACGGCACCCAAGACCACCAGCAGAGCGCCCGATGCGCCGACGACCTCTCCAAAAGGCATCGCGTTCGTCCCTCGCCCAAGGAACCCAATCGTCCCCACCTGGGAAGCGGGATCAAACGAGGCGAATGGAGCCAGCAGCGCGACGCCCATGCCCACGCTTTCAACATGAGCGCTCAACGAACCCAACACCAAGAGAACCGCGCAAACCATTCCGGTGACAACGGGGTTGCGGCTAATCGCTGCTGTCAACGCAGCGACGACGGAAATCACGCCGTATGCCATGACCAGCAACGGAATACTGCACAACACCGCCTCCCCCACCATGGACGTTGTCGAAGCTCCCGCCCGAATGAGAGCGACGGGATACTCCGATCCACCCGCACCGTTCTTAATCACGGACACAACGACAGCGGGAACCATCGACACCAAAAGCAGCACCAAGCCAAGCAGGAGAGCCAGCGCAACAGCCGTCAGAAAACGCACATGCGCTGTTGCGGGGATCTGGAGAACCAGAAGGGAACGACACTGCAGGTGGGTACACGCGAGCGATGTGACAACCACGGGCAACAGCAAAAATAAGGAGGGAAGCGCTGCCTGGAGATACGAAAGGAGGATTAATGGGGGCATCTTCGTACTTAACTCGTAAACCTTGGGGTCCGGCAAGCTCGCGATCGACTCAAGCAGAAGGGCGCGCGCCTCCGCACGAGAAGGAGTCTCCGGCTCGATTCCGATCGATTGCAGGAGAGTCGCATCTGCCGCGCCCAGCTCACCTCGAGCGCGCTCGTACGTCGCAAGGCTTCGAAACCCCTCCGCAGGCATAGGCGCGTACACGAAACCCGAAAGAGCATCCCGCATGTCTTCCAGGGCCGCTTTGCCCTCGACGTCCATATTCGCAGCGTTCTGCTCTAGATACCGATCTATTGAACGGAGCTCCCCATCCCTATACCGAACAGCGGAAACGTTATCAGCGTCAGGAAACATCTCGACCAGAGCCGGGGCCAGCATCGTCGTCGACATTGCAATCGCGCATACGGCGAGGGTAGGAGAACGCAGGAGCAGTTTCCCCATCGTTCTTACGTATGCAACGGCGGAGGCACAAGCGCTCGAACGAGTTGCCGTTCTCGATGCAGTGAAGGAACCTCTCTCAAGACAAATCGGGGATATCGGGCACGCGCAGCCGCTCTTTCCAGCAACGCAAAGCAGGCTAATTGCCAGCACCTCGATCCCGATTGCGCATACGAGGGCAATCGCGCCACGCTCGAAGCAAAGTCCAGACAGATTCACTATCTGCGTTGTCGGGTACGGGCTATAGGCGCCGACGGTCAACTCAGTGTTCGCATACGTAAGGGGATTCAACAGGGCGAACTCACGTAAAGCGATGGATCTTCCGTAATACCCGGGAACCATCGTCACCCCCATCAGGGCACATACGAACACGATTCCAAGCGTAGGGTTATTGGCAATCTTCACGGCAAGGTGAACGACAAGCGAGATGAACGCTGCCACCAAGAATTGCAAGATGGCCGTCTGCGCGAACACCAGCCAAGCCGGTTTGATAACCGGAGTCGCATATTGAATGTAGCCTATCGGATAGAACGGCGAGCCCGGGCCATTCTTCACAAGCGCGGCGATTATCCCTGGAAGATTGATGGCGAGGACGGCAAGCATTGCAAAAACACTCGCCCATACGCTCGATGCAACAAGTCTACCCAGCTCGCCCATCGGTGCCTGGATGATGAGCTTTTCACGTTTGTTAAGACGCGCGGCAAGGAACGAGACGGCAACGGCCGTTGCGACCCATAGCAAGTACTCCTTCGATCCGCCATAATAGGTGTACTCTCCATCCGATATCTGCAGAAACGGAAGTAGGGGAGAGAGCGGTGCCAAGATAAGACGTCCCGCGGCAAGAGGGTACAGAAGCGCGGGCATGCTTGATGAAGAGGTATAGACACCGTCCTCCCCCGCATTCACAAGCGCATCCGCATAGGATGCTGACAATTCCTGCTCAACACGGGTTATTCCCGACTCGAGGTATTCGACCCGTCCGTCGATGCCAGCCGCGCTCCTGAAGACGGGCAGAGCACAAAGAACCATCAACGCAACAACGACAACACAGAGCGACCTGGAGGAGAGAAGCGACCTAAAGATCGCCTTCGAGATTTTGAGCATATTCATCGCCAACCTTAACCTCATCCAGTCGGAACAGAGGGGCCGAACAAAATGCTCGGCCCTTCCTCGCATCTATTAGGTGCTATAGACAAATTGCCATTTATCAGTTGTGCCAAGAACACCACAGGAGCACATTGCAGCGAGGCGGGATTCCCTATGATGCGCGGATCGGCGATAGCCATTTCGGTAGGAGATCGTCTTGTAAGAGATGTTGAACATCGAGATGCTGTGCCCGCTTACGCCGCGAGGACAGCTGTAGCTCCAGTAGGTATCGACGACGTCGTCCGTATACCCGAGGGGCTCAACGAGGGCACACTGGCTGCTCTCCTGGGAAGGAGGCATCGGGGTATCCGCAAAAGCGGGGGCTCCCGGCAGCAACAGACAAAGAGCGAGGCCGAGGAAAACCAAGAGCTTACACGACTTAACAGTACTGAACATAATCCTCTCCAATCTAGAGGGGTTTCGGTTGCAGCATGCTGTGATTACTTGCCAGCAAAGTCAATTTAACATAAACTGTTAAAAAGTAACCTGAGTTTTTAAATTCTTCGGAGGTTATTATGAGTTCCGACAATCGCACTCCCCGGCTTCATTCCTTCCGCATCGCATGTGCGATAGCCTCTGCGACCCTTTGCGCCACCGCCATCGCACAAGTGGCGTTCTCCTTAAAGCCAGCAATCAAAGTGCTCGACAACCCTGTAATTGCAGACTCCCCCGCGTATCCAGCCCTTGCGATCTCGACATTGGTCCCTGCCGTCATCGGTATCGCTACGACCATCCTCAGCGCCGTTCTCGTGTGGACGATCAAGAGCGGAGACCCCTTCAAGAAAGGGTCTGCGACATGCTTGAAGGTGCTCGGCATTCTCTTCGTTGTTCAAGCTGCCACCAGCCTCTACGCCGGCTCACTCAAAACCTCCGTTTCGATGTTTGGCGGCGAGGGGGCCGTCGGCGCCCAAGAGATCGCTTCATCATTCGATTGGACCTCTCTGGTTCTCGGCATCGTCCTGTTCATGCTTTCCCAGCTCTTCTTGTACGCCCGAGAGCTGTACCTCGACTCCGACGAGATTGCGTAAGGAAACGCCATGCCCGTAATTGTTCGCCTCGACAAGATCATGGCCGAGCGAAAGATTTCCTCGAACGAACTTGCCGAAAGGATTGGAACCACGCCCGTGAACCTGTCCCGTATTAAAAAAGGGCATATTCGCGGCATTCGCTTCAACACGCTCGAGCAGCTATGCCTCGCCCTTCGTTGCCAACCTGGAGACCTTCTCGAAGTCATGAGCGAAGAGGATGCCCGAAAGGAGTTCGGACTCGATTGGTCCGCCGAGGATTAGAGGGCGGTCGTACTCGCCCTGCACACGGGGATGCGAATCGGCGAGGTCTGCGGCCTTCGGTGGTGCGATGTGGATTTCGAGACGGGCCTGATCTCGATCAGACACTCGGTGGCGTACGCGAAGGGAATGGGTTCGTTCATCAAGGACACCAAGCCCCATGACGCCAGGGGTATCCCCATCGACCCGGTCGGCCTACTCCCCTTCCTGAAGGAGACCCACGAGATCGACTGCGGAAAGCTGCGCTTGCGCGGCCTTACCGGGGCGGTCGAGATCGGGGACTGCTACATCCTGTCGGAGCCGGGCGCGACCTTCGCGACGACAAGCTATATCCGCAGGGCGTTCAAGACGTTCTCGGAGACCAACGGCCTCATGGGCACCAACGACGAGCTGATCACGTTCCACGGCCTTCGCCACACGTTCGCAACGCAGTGGATCCGCCAAGGCGGCGATATCAAGGCGCTCCAATCGATCCTCGGCCACAAGGACGCCATGGCGACGCTCAACGTCTACGCCGACATCGAGCCCATCTCCAAAATCCATAACATGCTGCGCGCCACGCCGTGCCTTTGGCGCGGGCACCTCGGGCCGAGGGTCGATCCGGGTCCCATGTTCCAACAGAGGATCCAGGAGTCCATCGAGACGCTCCAGGCGTTCGGCTACGGCATCACCGAGCCGGACGACCGAAATATCGCCATACGCGACGTGAAGACGAACAGTTGGCTCTAGCTCACCGAGTACGCGGCAGTGCTGGGCCCATCCCAACTGAGGTCACGGTGGTCCGATAGGGGCGCCGCCCGCGGCATGCGCCGCGGAGCGGTATCCCCTACCGAAGGGCGGGGATGCCCTCCGCTTCCAGTTCGGAATCAGCCGTCGGAGGCGTTCGGCTGACTGCGGGAACGGCCTGTCCGCTCAATGTGTTCGGCTGAGATCGGAAATCAACCCAACACGAGCCGGACACGCGCCAGACGGCTCTTCCCCGTACGGCCTTCCCCCTTACGCTCATGTTGCAGGCATGTAACGCCGCAGCGAGCGCGCCTTTTTTGCGCCAGACAGGTACAATGATGAACACTGTACCGTAGCGGAGCGCCCCGCGCGCGCCGCAATCACGCGAAAGGGTTTCCCATGGCCGAGATCTCGTCCTCCCGTATCGTCATCACCGTCCTTGGCAAGAACCGCCCCGGCATCGTCGCCGGCGTCACCCGTGTCCTAGGCGAGGCCAACGTCGACATCCGCGACATCACGCAGTCCATTATCGAGGACATCTTCACCATGACCATGCTGGCCGATACCGCCGAGTCCAAGCTCGACTTCGCCGAGCTGCAGAAGGCGCTGGCCGAGGCCGGCGAGCTTTCGGGCGTCAACGTGTCCATCCAGCGCGAGGACGTCTTCAACTTTATGTACCGCCTGTAGCGAGCAAGCCGCTGGGGATAGCCTGACGCGCGCATGCCCATGCAAGTCACCCCGATGCGGCCCGGAGAGGAGCGCGCATGGCCTACGACGCCAAGAAAATCTATTACCGCTTCGATGACCACTTGAGCCGCCTGGTTCTGGATTACGAAGCAAGCCGCCAGATTTCGCCTGAGAGCGAAAACCTCTACCACGGCCTGCCGACCGACCCTTATGACGAGGGCCTGTTTGTCGAGCACAATGTCAAGCGCGGCCTGCGCAATGCTGACGGCTCGGGCGTGGTCGCGGGCCTCACTCGTATCTCGGATGTGCACGGCTACAACAAGGTCGACGGAAAGGTCGTGCCCGATCAGGGCAAGCTCACGCTTCGCGGCTACAGCATCGAGGATCTGGTCAACAATGCCCAGGCCGAGAATCGCTACGGCTACGAAGAAGTCGCCTATCTGCTTATCACGGGTTCGCTACCCAACAAGGAAGAGCTCGACGGCTTCTGCGAGCGCCTAGGTGCCTTTAGACATCTGAGCGACGAGTACGTCAAAGAGTTCCCCATGACCACGGTGTCGTCGAGCATCATGAACGTGCTCCAGCGCGCCGTGCTGCTGCTTTACGCCTTCGATGCCGAACCAGACGTGATCACGCCCGAGCACGAAATCGACGTCGCCATTTCCATGCTCGCACGTCTCCCGCGCATCGCCGCCTTCGCACACATGGCCTCGATCGCCAAGCTTCGCGGCTCCGAGGTTCACGTGCCGCACCCCACGCCCGGTCTCTCCACCGCCGAGACCATCCTACAGGTCCTGCGCGGCGGCATGGCGTTCACCCGCGATGAGGCGATGCTGCTCGACGTTATGCTCATGCTGCATGCCGAGCACGGCGGCGGCAACAACTCCACCTTCGCTTGCCGCGTGCTGTCGTCTTCGGCCACCGACCCGTATTCCGCCTACGCCGCGGCTATCGGCTCGCTCAAGGGCCCGCGCCACGGCGGTGCCAATGCCAAGGTCGTGTCTATGCACGAGGACATCCGCGCGCATGTTTCCAACTGGGAAAACGAGGACGAGGTCGCGGCTTACCTGGGCAAGATCCTCGACAAGCAGGCCTTCGACGGCACGGGCCTCATCTACGGCATGGGCCACGCCGTCTACACGCTCAGCGACCCGCGCGCCGAGGTCTGCCGCCGTTACGCGCGCTCGCTGGCAGCCAAGAAGGACTTGGGCGAAGAATTCGCACTCATCGAGCGCATTGAGCGCCTGGCACCCCAGGTCATGCGCGGCCACGGCATGACCAAGCCCATCTGTGCCAACATCGACCTGTACACGGGCTTTATCTACAAGATGCTCGGCGTGCCCGAGACGCTCTTTACGCCGCTATTCGCCGTCGCCCGCATGGCAGGCTGGTCGGCGCACCGCATGGAAGAGCTCTTCTGCGCGCACCGTATTATTCGCCCGGCCTATCGTCCGGTGATCGAGCCGCTGGAGTACAAGCCGCTCGACGACCGCTAGGACGCGGACCGTTATAGAACTCGAGCGTGGCCAGGGCATCACCGCCCTCGGCCACGCTTTTTATGCCAGCAGAAAGGGTTGCATCAAATGATTGTGTTTTCCGATATGGACGGAACGCTGCTGACGAGCGATAAGCAGATGAGCGACGCCACCTGGGCGATGCTCGACGAGCTTGCGCGACGCGGTATTGAGTTTGTGCCTTGCACGGGGCGCCCGCTGTCGGGCATCTTTGAGCCCATCCTCGCCCACCCCGCCGTACACTACGCGGTCTGCGCCAACGGTGCCAGCGTCTGGCAGCTCGACGACGTTGTGCCCACCGATGCCTCGCGTGCCACGCGCATTTTGAGCCGACCGCTCGACCGCGCCATCGCCCACCGCGTCCATAGCATTGCAGCCGGCCACGATGTGACCTTCGATATCTTCGCGGACGGGCAGTGCTTCCTCCCCCGCTCGCTCTACACGCGCCTGGACGAATTCTGCGGCGGCGACCCCCACATCGCGGCTTCGCTCAAGCGCACACGAACACCGATCGACATGGATATCGACAGCAAGATCGACGAGGTCGAGACGCTCGAACGCATCGCCATGTACTGGCACGACCCGGCCGATCGCGACACCATCGCGGCGGCGCTCGACACGCTCGAAGGCATTGAGGTCACGCGTTCGTACGCCATGAATATCGAGGTCATGGGCGAGGGCGCCACCAAGGGAACGGCCCTCACGTGGCTATGCGAGCATCTGGGCGAGCGTCTCGCCGATGCCTGGGCGTTCGGCGACAACATCAACGACATCCCCATGCTGCAGGCAGCGGGCCACGGCATGGCCATGATCAACGCCGAGCCCGAGGACCGCGACGCCGCCGACGCCATCACCGAATACGACAACGACCACGACGGCGTCGCCCGCACCATCATGGCCGCCCTCGCCTAGTCATCGGCTAGTCATTGGGGATGTTCTTAAACGACTAGTCGTTGGGGACAGTCTTCGCGAAAAAGCTGCAAGGACTGTCCCCCACTGCCGGCAGAAAAGGAACGTCCCCATCTGCCGGATTAAGCGAGACTCTCCAGCACGCGACGGAGCTCCTGCTGGACGGCGTGGTCGCGGTTACAACCCACCACGCGATCGGCCACCGCCTTGAGCGCGGGACGCGCGTTTTCCATCGCGCAGCCCGTGCCGACAAAGCGAATGATCTCGTAGTCGTTCATCGAGTCGCCAAACGCCATGACCTCGTCGCGTCCAACGTCGTAATGCTCCGCGAGCTGCGCGATGCCCGAGGCCTTCGATACGCCGGGCTGCATGGCATCGATCCACGCGTTGCCCGAAGGCGCAAAAGTAAAGAGCTGACCGAGTTCGCGCTGTAGTACGTAAGCGCTGTCCATAACGGCACCGTCGTCGCAAAAGATACTCGCCTTGATGATATTTACGCTGGGATCGGGCAGCTCCCAAATGCGCTCGGCATTGGGAAGGTCCTTATCGACCTCACGCACGAACTTGCACTCGTCATCGAGCAAGAAGGACTTGGTTCGGTCAAAAAGCGCAAGATGCAGATTGGGAAACGTCGCGACGGCCTGAGCGAGCTTTCGAATCGCCAGGTGCGAATACACCTCGCGGTCTACCATCTTGCCGTCGGCGTAGACCTGGGCGCCGTTAGCGGCGACAAAGTCCATCTTGTCGCGAACGGGCGCAAAGAACTCGCACAGGCGATCGTAGCGACGACCTGACGATGCGGCAAAATGCACGCCATGCTCGCGTAGCGCCAAAATCAGTTCGTAGGTCTCGGGAGGCACCTGGCCGTTTTCGTCAAGCAGCGTGCCGTCCATATCGGATGCAATCAGTTTAAACATAGAAAAGCTCCCTTCGGGCTTGTTGGAATCGAACGTGTATCCGATTCCAACGTACCCAAAGGGAGCTCAAATAAGACTCCGCGGGCGTAAACGTTACAAGGACCTGGCAAATAGCTCACACATGCCAGAGGTCCTACGGTCGTGGCGCCAGGCGACACGCCACCCTGACGGCCAGTCATTTAAGAACGTCCCCGATGACTAGTCGGCGTAGGTGAAGGTCGTGACGTCGAACATGCCCTCGGGGCGAATGCGGAGCGTCGGGATGACCGGCAGGGGCAGGAAGATGATGCCCATGATGGGGTCGAGCGGCGACTCAATACCCATGGCGCGCGCCTTGACCATAAAGTCGTCGTGCTGCGCGGCAACGTCCTCGGCCGTGCCTTCGCTCATCAGGCCACCGAGCGCCAGCGGAATGCGCGCCACGACCTCTCCGTTGCGCACCAGCACGTGACCACCTTGGCCCACGGCCTCAACGGCGGCCATCATATCGGCGGCGTTGTCGCCCACCACGCACACGTTGTGCGAGTCGTGGCCGATCGTGGAGGCAATGGCGCCACCCGTGTATATGCCGCCGGTGCTTTGGTGGCG
>CABUAL010000049.1 GCA_902489515.1 uncultured Collinsella sp.
CCGTTGGGGTTGACGGAAAGGTCCATGCTGGGCTTGCCGCCCGCCACCGACACATCCGGTGGCGGGTTCTTTTTTTGCTTCGCGCATGTAGGAAGGACATCATGGAAAGCCGCAAGCCGTATCTCGCCACCCTGCCCGGACTCATCCTGGGCTGTCTTGTTTGCTGTGCACTCTGGGGATCGGCCTTTCCCTGCATCAAGATCGGCTACGCACTCTTTGGTATCCCGGCGCACGATAGCGCTTCGCAGCTGCTCTTTGCAGGTTTACGCTTTACGCTTGCCGGCGTCCTGGTTATCGTTGGGATGAGCGCGGCCCAACGCCGCCCCCTCGTACCGCAAGCGCGCGACATCAAGCCCATCTTTGTCTTGTCGCTCTTCCAGACTATCGGGCAGTACTTCTTTTTCTACCTGGGACTCTCGCGCGCCAGTGCCATGTCGAGCTCCATCATCGAGGCCAGCGCCAACTTCCTCGCAATCCTCTTTGCCGCCCTGGCATTTCGCACCGAGAAGCTCAATACGGCCAAGGTGCTTGGCTGCGTGTTGGGCTTTGCCGGCGTCGCGCTTGTCAACCTTTCGGGCGCAGATGGCACCTTTGGCTTCACGCTCGATGGCGAGGGCTTTATCCTAGCCTCCACTGTCGCGGGCGCTCTTTCGACCTGCCTGATCGGCATCTTCTCGCGCAAGCACGACGGTGTTTTGCTTGCCGGCTGGCAGTTTTTAGTCGGCGGCCTGGTCCTCACCGCCATCGGCTTTTTGATGGGCGGCACATTGTCCCCCACCGAAGTCGCCCCCGCCATCGCGCTCATCATCTACATGGCGCTTATCTCCGCCGTCGCGTACTCGCTGTGGTCCCGCCTGCTCGCCGTCAACCCCGTCAGCCGCGTGTCGGTCTTTGGCTTTATGAACCCGGTCTTTGGCGTGCTGTTGAGCGCACTGCTGCTCGGCGAGGGCGCTGGCACGAGCCCCGTTACCGTCATCGTTGCCCTGTTGTTGGTCTGCGGCGGCATCATCATCGTCAACAAACCCAAAAAAGCCTAGCGAGCTCACCTTTTTAGGGAGGGCGTTTGCACACTTTAGCTTAATGGAATACATCGATGAGCTGAGGGCCGCCACGCACGCAAGCGTGCGACCCTTTTCCTAGCGTATCTGGATGCCGGCTTTCTTTTTCTCGGCCTTGACGCGGTAGAGCTCCGCATCGGCAGCGCGAAGTAAGTCTTGCCAGGTATCAACACTATCGCCGACCCGCGCGCAACCGATGGACATCCGCAATGCATACGGCACCTCGGCATGCGCGAGCTCGTCGTTGATTGTCGCGCACAGATGCATGATATCCTGTTCCGCCGCTGCCTTTTGGAGCACCACGAACTCATCGCCACCATAACGCGCGATAAAGCCACCAGACGCCGAGCAGACCTCTTTGAGCGCAGCGGATATTACCTGAAGAGCATGGTCGCCCTCCACATGTCCATAGCGATCGTTAATCTGCTTAAAGCCGTCAGCGTCCATCATAAGCAGATATACATCTTCGGCCTGATCCACATTTGAAAAGAGCGACAGCATATAGGTCTCAAAACGGTTGCGGTTGTTGAGTCCAGTCAACGGGTCAGTCGAGATCAGTTGCTCCTGGCAGATGATATAGAGCAGCAACATGCTAATCATTATGCCGACACAAAGGCCAGGCACCGAGTATACGATCTGAAAGGTACCGCCCACCAGAGCGGGAACCGCAAAAAAGGCGAGGGTGCGATAAATGGCCTTCTTTTGCAGGCTTTCGACTTTTCGAGCCTGAATAAAGGCATGCAAGGACGTATATATGACGTAGCAGTAGCTAACGATAGGCTGAATCATATAAAGCGCTCCGCGACGATATACGCCCCGCGCATCGATATAGAACATAGCGTGCGTCCAGTAGCTGGTAAATGCCAGAACGACCACCAATGCGGTTGGCAACGTTAAAAGTACCACCCTATAGGGCGTGGTCAGGAGCCGTGAGCCCTGCATCGTCTCGGAATAGAAAAACCAAATGAGGCACGCGATGGCGAACAGCGAAAACGAAACCGCGTTGGAAATCCAGTTGGCCGTGATGCCTACAGGAGTGCTCACGCCGTCCGAGAGCGTCCAGATCATATCGAAGAAAATGTAGGCAGCAGACGTGTAGCCCAGCATGCTAAACAAAAGCTGCTGGGTGCTCGAGAACAGGGAGCGACGGCTTCGTACGGCAAGTCCGATAAGAATAATCATGCATAGCAGGAATATCTCGATCTTGAGTGCCTTTACCACTAGACGCCCTCCCTTCAATATCCAAGTGGCCAGAATCGCCCAATTCGAATCTGGGCAACAAACACCCCCTACTCCGCAGGGGTAAGGGGAATAATAGCAGAGCGACCGAACGTCACTGCAAGACAGCTCTCGTTCGGGCGCTCAAACGGCGCGAGTTGCACGCCGGAATCATTGATGTCGGTCGCGACAGCCTCTTCGATGGCCTCGACACCGGCAGGCGACAGGTCTTCCTTGCTCTGGCAGAACTTCTTATCGACCCAGCCGGTCAGAATCGGGGCCATGATTGCCGTGATGATGACGGCAGTGGCGATCTGCGCATACGCGGTGGGCGCAAGCTCGGCATAGCGCGGAGCGACCTCGGCGAGGGCGACCGGCGTGGTCATGGCCGTGCCGGCAATGGTGGAACATGCCACAGCCGCCTTACCATTGCCGCCACACAGGCGCTCGAAGGCAAAGGTAATGGGACCGACGATAAAGAGCGTGATGAGGCCCAGCAGGATGCCCGAAATGCCACCGGCGATGAAGCTCGAAAGGCTCATGGACGCACCGAGCTGAAAACCAATTACAGCGATCGCGGGATTGGCGCCGGGAACCAGCAGGTTCTTGATAAACGGGAACAAGTTGCCCAGGACCATGCCGATAACAAGCGGCAGGATGGATCCGATGATGGTGCCGACGGGGATGTTGGCGAGACCCGAAACACCAAGGATGATCATCGTGACGGCGGGGCCGGCCGTAAAGAACAGGATACCGACAGCGCCCTGCTCGGACTCATCGCCGAACTCGCCCATGATGCCCGTATAGAGCGCCATGTTGCAAAACGTAATGCCGCCGATGATGGAAACCGAGCTCAGGCCTAAAAAGTTATCGTTAAAGAAGTACGCGACGCCCAGACCCAGCGCGGCTGCCACTACAAGCTTAGGAATCAGCACGACGATGCCGGTCTTGATGGCGCCCGGCGTGGACTTAAAGCTGATGCCGGCGCCCACGAACAGCAAGATCGCGGCAACGATGGTGTTGGAGCCGCCGCGGCAGGCAGCCGTAAAGAAGCCGCCGACCTCAAAGACCTGCGGGCAGAAGGTATTGAGCAAAAGGCCGACGATCATCGGATAGATCATGATGTCGCCCGGGATGCGCGGTACCTTGAATTTCTTTTGCTCGCTGGCGGTCGCTTCCTGTGCCATGAAACCCCCATTTCCGCTGACGCAGAACAAAAGCCCACGTCACGCTTTGCTACAGTAAAGTTTGACCATGGTACCAGAAGAAGCAGACCGCCTCGGTGAGAAATTCGATTCGTTAGGCCGGGACGATAACGCGTCCTGCTCCTATACGAGGCTCAAAACGATATAGAACACGATGCCCGAAACGCAGCACCACAACATCGACTTTGTCTTGATTGCCACCGCCACGACGCCGGTGGCCGCAATCCAGGGAACCAAGGCAGGCCAGAGTCCCGCGTCGAACGCGCCGGGGTTCACCAAGTCGTTGGCGACCAGCGCGGCAAAGGCAGCGGGCGGGATATAGCCCAGGGCCTCGGTAATGCGGGGCGACAGGGTCCGCCCGCGCAAGGCGAACGCCGGCGCGATGCGAAAGAACGCGATAGCAGCCCACGACGACAGCCACAGAACCAAGAACTCGTTAGCGGGCATCGCGGGCACCTCTTCCGTCAAATACAGCATCGCACGCCAGCGCAATGGCAATGCCGACCACGACGCTTGCCGGCACGGCAATATTCGCGAGGCCCAAGAACTTGCATACGGCGACGGACACCGCGCCCGAAACCGCCGCGACAACGTTACCGCGCGACAGCCGCTGCGAAAAGAGCAGGCAGATAAAGAGCGAGGTGCAGACAAAGGCTGCAATGGCGGTGGGAACATCGACAACGGCGCCGACGATGGCGCCCATCGTACACGAAACGCCCCATGTTGCGATGAGGATTACGTTGAGCACAAAGGACTCGCGCGGGCCCCAATCCTCCCCTTCAACCAACTTGGCAAGCGAGATGCCATATGCCTCCTCGGTAAGTGTCGCGGCAACAGCCAGCGTCTGACGCTTCGAGGCACCCCTCAGATGCGGTGCGATCGATGCCGAGTAAAGCGCAAAGCGTGAGGAGATTGCGGCGACGCTCGCGACGATCGATGCTGCAGGCACACCCGCCAGCCACAGGTTGCAGATCATAAACTGGCCGCTGCCCGTCACAAACGTACTGCTTAGAGCAAAGACCATCCAGGGCTCCATTCCCGTCTGCCCCATGATCATTCCGCACGGCGCGCCTATTGCAACATAGGTAAGCATCACTGGCCAGACGGTTCTAACGATTTTGAGCACCATACGTTTCTCATCCTGACAAGGTCTCCGAGCCGCATTCAACGACATGGCAGAATCATCGCCCGGCAGCAACCGAGTTCACCTACAATTGCCACCGGATCGAAAGACACAGAAAGACACAACTTTTTAGGAAGTCATTATGACAGCTATCGATCGAGACCGGGCGCGCGCGGCCTTCAAAAGCTACACCGATGCCTACGACGCCACCAACCCACGCATCGCGCTCAAAATCGAGCATACGTACCACGTGGCCGAGACATGCGATGCCGTAGCGCGCGAGCAGGGCTGGTCGTCAGAAGATATTGACCTGGCATGGCTTTGCGGCCTGCTACACGATATGGGCCGCTTTGAGCAGCTGCGACGCTGGGACACCTTTAAGGACGCCGAGAGCATGAGCCATGCAGCGCTGGGCATCGAGGTCCTCTTTGGCGAGAATCCCGCCGATGCACCCGCCGTAACGAGCATCCGCGACTTTATCGATGACCCGGCAGAAGATGAGCTCATCCGAGCGAGCATTGCCTATCACAGCGATTTCCGTCTACCCGCGCAGCTCGACGTGCGCACGCGAAGCTTCTGCGATATCGTGCGCGATGGTGACAAGATCGACATTATGCGCACCATCGCCGACAGCACCGTCGACACCATCCTCAAGGTGGACGAGAAGACGTTTCTCGGCAGCCGTTTTTCGTCGCCGACACTTGCCGCCTTTGACGAGCACCGCTGCGTCGCACGCGATGAGCGCAATGAGCCCGCCGACTTCTTGGTGGGGCTTGTCTGCTTTATGTTTGAGCTCGTCTATCCGGCAAGCCGTGCGCTGGCGCGCGAACAGGGCGATATCCACCGCCTGCTCGACGCGCCCTTTGGCATTACACAGCCCTTTACCGACCCCGTCACGCAGGCAACCTGGAGCCGCCTAAAGGACGAGATGCGCGACTGGCTGGCGCGCGCCTAGCGCTCAAGCTGGGCCAGCAGCTCCTCGACGACCTCGACGGCGTCCCCAACAACCTTGTACTGGGCAGCACCGAAAATGGGGGCATCCGGGTCCTCGTTGATGGCGATAATGCACTCCGCCCCACCGATACCGGCAAGATGCTGGATGGCGCCCGAAACACCGATACTCACGAGAAGCTTGGGCGAAACCGATACGCCCGTCTGGCCAATCTGGTGGCGATACTCCAGCCAACCCGCCTCCACGACGGGACGCGTGCAACCAAGCTCGGCACCCAGGGCATCGGCGAGTTTTCGCATCAGCGGCAGGTTTTTCTTGGAACCAATGCCGCGGCCCACCACGACCAAGCGCTCGGCATCGGCGATTGAGACCTGCTGCCCCCACTCCTCGGCGGGAATCGAGATCTCGACACGAGCCTTAGCATCATCCGCAAGAGATATCTGGGCAATCGTGCCGGAGCGGCCGTAGTCAAAGTCGGGCGCCTTAAAGATGCCGGGACGAACCGTTGCCATCTGGGGACGATGATTGGGGCAGACGATGGTGGCCATTAGGTTGCCGCCAAACGCCGGACGCGTCTGTTGCAGCAGTCCCGTCTCCGTATCCATCGAAAGTACGGTGCAGTCAGCCGTAAGGCCCGTCTGCAAACGCACGGCAACGCCGGGTGCCAGTTCGCGACCAAAAGCGGTCGCGCCGTATAGGATGGCCTCGGGTTTGCGTTCGGCTACCAAATCGCAGATCAAGCGGGCGTAGACCTCCGCATCGTTTTGGCGCAGGCGCTCGTCGCGACAGGCCAGGACTTCGTCGGCGCCCGCGCAAACCAGATGCTCCAGGTCCCCGAGCGAGCCCTCGGGGCTCATGCCGACCAGTGCCACCAGACGGCAGCCGCGAGCATCGGCAAGCTCGCGCCCCTTGCCCATAAGCTCATAGGCAACGGGAGTCACCGTATCGTGCTCGTCGGTCTGCACGAAGACCCAAATGTCTCGATATGCATCAAGGTCCACCGCACCAGCGGCCTCGTCACACTCGATCGAGATAGCGTTGACAGGGCAGGCGTCGACGCACCCACCGCATAGGATACAGCCGTCGGTTACGCGGGCGCATCGGTTGGGACGCTCGCCCTCCACCACAATGCCGCCCGAGGCGCAGGCGCGAACGCAGCGACCGCAGCCGATACAGGCTTCGCTATCGATAATCAGTCCGCTCATCTATGCCATCCCCTCGATGATCTTGGCAAGTTTTGCCGCCTGCTCGGACGCCGTTCCGTCAACGGCCTCGCACGTTTGGTCACGGTCGGGCACAAACGAGCGCACGACCTGTGTCGGCGACCCGGCAAGACCGCAACGCGCGGGGTCGGCGTTCACGTCGGCGGCACTGACCACGCGCACGTCCGCCTCCTCCGCCGCGCGGATACCGGCAATACTCGGCATACGCAACTGGCCAATCTCCTTGGCAGTCGTCATCGCGCACGGCATCTCAAGGTACACCGTCTCCTCGCCGGCATCGCATCCGTGAACGAGCGCCAGCGAGCCACAGGTCGTAAAGCCCGCGCTCTGCACGCAGCTCACGTCGGTCACGCAGGGAATATCAAAGGCACCGGCAAGCTCGGGACCAATCTGGGCCGTATCGCCATCCACCGCCATCTTGCCGCAGATGAGCAGGTCGAAGTCCTCGTCGAGCGCCTCGATGCCGCACTTGAGGGCATAGGTGGTTGCCAGGGTATCGGCACCTGCAAAGGCGCGATCGGTCAGCAGCAGCGCGTCGTCGGCACCGCGGGCGATGCAGTCGCGCAGCAGCGACTCGGTCGCGGGGATGCCCATCGACACCACCGTTACGCGCACGTCCATGCCAAAGCCGATAAAGTCGTCTTTCAGCGCCAGCGCGCATTCCAAAGCGCTCGCATCAAAGGGATTAATGACCGCCTGCTTGCCATCGCGCACGATGGTATTGGTCTTGGGGTCCATCTTGACCTCGGTGCTGCCCGGCACGGCCTTGACGCACACCACCATATGGAAATCGCTCATCTTCACGCGCCCCCTTTCTGGACAAGCTCATCCAAGAGCTTCTCCGAAAACAGGTTGCCGCGACCCAGCTGCCCGTCGGGATCGAGCTGGAGCTTGAGCCGCGCCGACTCGACCATGGCCTCGTGACCGTACATCGTCTCTAAGAAGCCCGCCTTGATCTTGCCGACGCCATGCTCGGCAGAAACGGCACCGCCCATGGCCGTTACCTCCGCAGCCCACTGGGCAAACAGCTCGCCACCGCGACGGTAGTCCTGCGCATCGCGCGGCAGGATGTTCACATGCAGATGGTTGTTACCGATGTGCCCCCAGGCAGCAGATTCAAGCCCGCTTTCGGCCAACGTGCAGCGATAAAGGGCGATGACATCGCCCAAGCGTGCCTTGGGCACCGACATGTCAGAGCCCAGTTTGGTGATGGTGGGATCCGTGCGGCGACGCTCGTCGATAAGCATATTGACGCTCTCGGGGACCGCATGGCGGAAGAACCGCTGGCACTCGCGATCAACCTCGGTGCGCGCGACCCATGTCGCATCGTCGCGGCCACCCGCAAACTCGAGCACCCATCCCAGGTGGTACAGTTCCTCGGTCGCCTGGGCCTCGTCATCGCAGTCGAGCTCCACGTACACACAGACCTTGGCCTCTTTGTCGAGCGCCGGCAGCGAGGCAAACGCCGTCGACTGCTCGCGCTGGCGACGTAGAATATCCAGGGCGCCAGCGTCGAAGTACTCGATGGCAGCCGCATGGGACAGGACAGGACGCACGGAATCGGTAAAGGACACGGCCTTGTCTTCGCTATCGAAAAAGCAGCTCACACCCCAAACGACCGCAGGCGCCGCCTGCAGGGCAATCTCGAGCTCGGTGATAACGCCGAGCGTGCCGCAAGCACCGATAAAGAGGTCGATGGCGTCCATTTCGTCCGCAACGAAATAGCCTGAGGCATTTTTTGTCTTGGGCATGGTATAGCCGGGAAGATCGAGCTCGAGCGTACGACCCACTGCCGTCACGAGCGACAGGTGGCGGCCCTGGGCAAAAGCCTCGCCGCGCTGAAGCTCAAGCAAATCGCCATCAGCCAGCGCGACGTGGAGTCCCGTGATATGTGGGCGCATGGGACCGTAGGCGTAGCTGCGGGCACCAGAGGCGTTACATGCCGCCATGCCGCCCAGACAGGCAGATGCCTCAGTGGGATCGGTGGGAAAGAACTGCTCGGGGGCCTCTTGGAACTCCTCGTAGGCCTCAAGCGATGCCTGGTCCCAACCAGCAGTCGGCAGCACCTTCTTGCTCAGCTGTTTGCGCAGCTCCGAGAGCACAACGCCCGGCTCCACGCGCAGCAGAAATTGGCCTTGTTCATCGCGGCGAAGGCCCAAGTAGCGATTCATACGGGAAGTATTGAGGATATGCCCGCCGTGGGGCACGGCACCGGCGGCAAGGCCGGTTCGGGCGCCCTGAACCGTTACCGGGACACGCTCGGCATGGAGCTTTTCCAAAATGGCACGGACCTCGTCTTCCGTTGTCGGAAACGAGATGCTCGAGGCCTCGCCCGATGCGCGAGACTCGTCGCGACCATACTCTTCGAACTCGTCGGTGAAGGGTTTGATGGTTGCAGACACGCGAACTCCCCCTTTAGCTAACTACAGTGTTTGCAGGGAGATGTTACCGCATCGTTTCGTCGACGTGTTCGAGACCGTCTCCATAATTGGCGATTTTTACGTTCGTGCAATTCGGCGAGCGGCTTGATTTCCTCGGCAGACGATGCTTTTGACACATATGGCCCCGCCGTCGCCGACCGCGCGATTGTCGCTTGAAAAAAGTTGGAGTATTTTTTGCCGCCTTTTACCTGCGGAGACACCAATCCGTCAAGCATTTGGTCAGCAATTGGTCAAGTAGTGGCTGATACCGTCGGCATCGACAGCCAAAACCGACAGAAGTTTTGGCCCCAGAAGCAGGGAGGTTCCCATGGCATATTACTGGCCCCAGTACGGCATCGCCATCGAAGTCGACGACGATCCCCATCTCCTGCCTTTCGACGAAGAGGCATTCCCCGATACGACGGTCTACCACGTTACCACCGAGCGACGACCCGGGCCTGCAAAGTGGGGTG
>CABUAL010000050.1 GCA_902489515.1 uncultured Collinsella sp.
TCTGACTACGAATCAGAACGTCATAGGTTCGAATCCTATACGCCGCACCAATTGACTTTAAAGCTCCCGGCGACGGGGGCTTTTCTTATATCGCGATGCGTCGAAGATCGCGCCAAGCCCTCCAAATGATTAAAAATCAAATTCGATAACTTTTTTTGAAAAAATGCTTGACCATTATTCAGTTCTTGTGCATAATAATCAACAAGTCGCGGCGTTACCTCAGCTGGATA
The DNA here is from genome assembly GCA_902489515.1 of uncultured Collinsella sp. Classification (GTDB taxonomy): domain Bacteria; phylum Actinomycetota; class Coriobacteriia; order Coriobacteriales; family Coriobacteriaceae; genus Collinsella. Next base: position 231 of record CABUAL010000050.1, read on the forward strand.
GAGGGTCTGACTACGAATCAGAACGTCATAGGTTCGAATCCTATACGCCGCACCATTTGAGATTAAAGCTCCCGGCAACGGGGGCTTTTCTTTTACGTAAACACCGCATTGATTCGAACCTCGGTCGAGGCGCGGGCGTAAAGCGGACGATTTCTTATCGACTCGTGTAAGATTTCGAGTAAGCGCCTCGGTGAATCCGCGGCGCGCTCTTTCTTCAAACGACCGATCAGGGTGATATTTCGTGGCAGAGCGTCCGACATACAAGCTCAGGTTTCTCGACCCCAAAAAACGTTTTCCATCGATGCCGGAGCAGCCTGCGGGACGCTCGTATGGTGTTGTCTGGAAAGTCTTTGGCGAGGACCCTAAAGAGTCATGCTATGTCGTCGAATTCGTCGGCAAAAGCCACATATCGCTCTTGGGATACGTGAGCGTTTCGGGTGAGGTGTACAAGGTGGACCGTCCCGTTAGCGAGGCGTCATTGCCCGATGAGCCCGACTTGCAGCTGGTCCTTGACGAGTCCAACCCCAGCATTGGCGAGATTACAGTGAGGGACAGCGACGGTACCATGCGTCCCCAAGCACGAGTCAACGGCTCTCCCGAAGGTACCATGCGCGAACAATCCGATCACGAGACGTGGAATTCGACTCGCAGCCTTCGCTACGGCGAGTTTATGGCCTCGATGTTTTTACGCTACGTGATATTTGCCGATTCCGAAAATGTTGCCGCAAATACGCCAGACGCTGACAGGCTCGACGAAGGAATGAAAAATGCCGTCGACAAAATAAAGCTTGTAAAACTCTCCGAGCCGGTTGAGGTGCTTCTGGGCTTTGATTCCACGCCGCTTCCCGATGCCATCGAGACGTTGCTTTATCGCATCGACCACACAGATGATCCGAGTGGTATCGAGCGCTATGCCGCGGCCTTGATGGGCGAGGTCAACCTGCCGCACCTGCGCACCATCGCGGCAAAGACCGAAATGAGCCTAGCGCGTATCGATCGCTCAAAGCTTTTCTATCTCAATTTTGATCGCAGCCTGCTGGACCAGGACGAGATTGACGCGCTGCTTGCTATCGAGTGCCGTCTCAACCGCCTCTCCGGCATCCTCGAGCGTATCGGGGCCGGATTAGGCCCCGCGGCCTCGTCTCCGAGTCTGGAGGGCTGCGCGCTTTTTGATTTGTGGCATATCGCCAAGACGACCAACGACGTTCCGCGTCTGCTCGAAACACTGTCGAACGACAACCCGTGGGCAAAACCTGGCACGGTCGCGTGCCAGCCGGGCGGAGAGTGGGACGTGCGCACCCGCTTCGCGCGTATTGTCGAGGCGCTCAACGTGGTCACACGGCTCGACTATACCTATCGGGCAAACGTTGCCGAGGGGATTATGCTCGTTCGGTTTGGGCGTTCTGTCGTGGATGCCATGCCGCAACGTGAATACGATGCCCAGGATGACGTCTGGCGCGAGTTGGACGAGGGCGTGCGTGCGATTTGGGCTGCGGAGCACGACGCGCGCGTGGCACTCACGCTGGCGGCGGCGTGTTTTGCCGCAGGCGCTTGCATTGCGCGCTGCTACGTTCAGATTGCGGCTCCCGACGGCGAGCAGGGCGAGCGCATTATTGCAACATATTCCTTTGGGCGTGCGGCCTATCTGGCCAATTGCGTGCCTGTCGCCAAGGATCTTGAGAGCGTGGATATGGACGATATGCCGTGCAAGCGCATGCTTGAGGCATATGAGTCGGACGCGCCGGATGCGATTGAGCCCGCTGAGGTTCACGCTCGTCCGCGTGACGACCACCGTTCGCTGCCGCCGGCGTTGCGCGACCTTCTGCTTGCCGATACGGCTGATGAGCTAGAGGTCATGGAAGAGGACGACGACCCATACGTGGCCCGTGTTGTTGAATTGCGCGAGCAGGCAAAAGTCGACCGTACAGGTGCTTTTGAAGGTTTTTCCCGTCTTGTTGAGGAGTTGGAGGCCAAGTGCGCCGTCGCCGAGCTTTTGGCGACAGGTCCGGTTCAAACGCAGTTTTGCGATAACCAGCTGGTGCGCATGGTGCTACCGGTGTTGGAAGAAGACCGCTCTGTGCGAATCCTTCGTGCGCCCGATGCGCTGTACTTTGCCCAGCATGAGATCTGCAGCTTTTACGCCGAGCAAGAGGACTTTGAACGAGCACTGCCCGAGGTGCGCCATCTTTACGATCTGGCGCGCTCGTCCATGCAGTCGCACTTTGCGCTCATCAACGTGCTTGCGCGTCTGGAGCGCTTTGACGAGATTATCGAGGTGGCGCGCCACGGCCTACGTATTGCCAGCGATCGTTCTGCAATCGGCTACCTGTTCTATCGCTTGGCGTTTGCCTATTGGAATTGCGATCAGCTCGAGCTCGCGTTGGCGTGCTACCGCCTCGTGCCGCGCGGCGAGGAGTCGGGTAGCAACGCGCTGGAGGAAATGCAGGGCCTTATGAACGAGATGGGCGTCAGCGAGCCTCCGACGTTCGAGGAAGCGGTCGAGACCATCCACAAGGCTGGACTAGAGCTGCCGCCAGTGTCCGCCGTGACGAATCAGCTGGCAGATGCCGCTGTGCAACTGGTCGACAACGGTTTCTTTTTCCTGGCGCGCGGTTGTATCTTCCAAATGTGGCGCACCATGGGCAACGACGAGCTCGGCTCCCTCAACCGCTCGCTGGGGTAGGGGCGATATAGAGGGGCCGCACCGCGCTATTTGTATCGGCGCGGGCGGGAGGACCCGGCAGGATTGGTAAGGCATAAAGCCGCCGAGCCTGCTAAAACTGTTAAACTCTGCTAAAGTTGCTAAACTTTGTTAAAGTTGTTAAAACTAGCAGAGGAGGGCAGAATGACGAAAGCTGTTAACCCCTTTAAGCCAACGGCGGGCATGAATCCGCCTGAGCTTATCGGACGGGACACTGTTTTGGATGACTTTGCCGAGGCTCTTGAGAATGGTCCTGGTGCCCCCGATCGACTCATGCGCATCTCGGGCGTCCGAGGCACAGGTAAAACGGTGCTCCTTAATGCATTGGGTGACCTTGCACGCAAAAAAGGATTCGAGGTCGTTGACGTTGCCTCCAATGCTGGTTTTTGCAATAGAATCCTCGAGGCTCTGCAGCGAAACGTTCGTCTTGAATCAATCTCGATTTCCCCATCGATTTTAGGGGTCAGCCTTGGCTCCATGGAGATGTCGAAGTCGGCCTCTCATCTGGGCGAGGCGATGTACGATGCTGCGAAGCGCGGTGGTCTGCTCATTACGCTCGACGAGATCCAGGATGCCTCAACTGAGGAAATGCGCGAGCTAGGCAATGAGATGCAGCTCTTGATCCGCCAAGGAGCGAATGTCGCTTTCGCTTTCGCCGGGCTGCCGACATCGGTAGATGGCGTGGTGGTGGATGATACGTTGACGTTCCTTCAGCGAGCCAAACATGTTGAACTTACTCGGCTTTCCGATTTTGAAGTTGGCGGATCGTTTGAGGATACGATGAGACGAGCGGGCAAGGAGCTCGACAAAGGTGCCGCTGAGCTATTAACAAAAGCTTCGGCAGGCTATCCCTTTATGGTCCAGCTGGTCGGATATTACGCTTGGCAGGTTGCTGCGCGCAGTGGGGCGGAGAGCGTGAGCGAAGAGGCGGCTCGTAAGGGTATCCAGGCGGCTCTTGATAGCTTTAATGCTATGGTGATTGCCCCAGCGCTGCGCAGGGTGTCGGAACGGCAGTTTCAGTATCTCGCGGCGATGGCTCAATGCGAGGGCGTCGATATCGCCAACGGCGATATCGCCAAGAAGATGGGTTTGTCGGCGAACAAAGTTGGGTCATATCGCAAGCGTCTGATCGATGCGGGGTTGATTGAGCCCGCGGGCTATGGCTGTGTTTCGTTTGCAATTCCGTACATGCGCGATTATCTGTTGGAGACCGTTCGAGAGGACTAATAAAGAATGGGCTGTCCGCGCTGTCGCTGGGGCCGTCCTTGTATCTTTGTCTCAACCTGTAACATCTGGAGGGGATTACGGCCTGCAGATGTTACAGGTTGAGATGATTGACTGAGACGTTTACTGGTAAAAGAGAGGTAAAAGAGGAAACGCCTCAAAATTCCCCTTGCCCAACTTCGGCTGTTTGGTTACTATAGAACGGCTGTTATGGAGAGCTGACCGAGAGGCCGAAGGTGCTCGCCTGCTAAGCGAGTATGCCCCAAAAGGGCATCTGGGGTTCGAATCCCCAGCTCTCCGCCAGTATGACTTTGAAGAAGGGTCCCATTTGGGGCCCTTTTTTATTATCAAGAATGGCAGCTGGGGATTAGAGTCCGAAAGGGCGTGAACATTAGGCAAACACGGGGCGCTTGAAAACGGGGAGACCCAGGCGTGCTCGTGCACCCCGGTGTGGGGTTCCGGGGGGATGGAGTAGAAATATGGTAAAGGTCGGGCTGCGTAAGCCGAATCTAAAGACATCACTCAAGGCAAGAACGACCGGCAGAGCGAAGCGCGCGGTAAAGCGGGCGATAATCCCCGGCTATGGTAAGAAGGGCATGGGGTGGATCAAAAATCCGAAGAAGGCTGCTTACAATGCCGTATACAGCAGAACGACCGTCGGAGTTGGGGATGTTGCTCGCGCCGTTGCTAAATCAGGCGCTCGGAGCTCGGCGTCAAGGACGTCCTCAATTACTGTTTCATCGCATGAAATTACACCTTTGGCGAAGCCTGAACAGAAATCTCTCACTCGAGAGATTACGTCGGTTGACAGGGCAAACAAGGCGCTTTTGCTATGCTTCCTTCTTGGGTGGTCGGGCGCTCATAGGGCGTATGCACGGATGTGGGGTAGCTTCTTTCTATATCTCTTTACCTTTGGCCTTTTTGGATTTGGTTGGCTGTTTGATATTGTGACACTACTGATGAGACGCTCCGAGCTAAGGCGTCTCGGCGACAGTGATCAGACTCAACAGCAAGCGCCATGTTCCGTTGATTCTACATTCGATCGAAATGTCGCCGACTCCGGAAATTGGGAACAGCGTGGAGATGGGGAGGCTGCGGCTCGGCTAGAGCTTCAACGTAAAAACCGTGCCTATATGGAAGAAAACGGCATCGACGTGGAGATGTTTACCGAGGAAAAGGTCGCGGCGGACGCCTTGCGAACCATTGAGTCGGTATGCCCGTGCATGCTTAGGTTTGACCGAGGCATGAGCGAAGAGGAGCCAAGCATCAGCTTTTGCTCTCCAACAAAGACGGGGAAAATGCCCAAGAATGTCGTCGAGGCCCGCATTTACCATCAGGACGTGAAGCTATTGATGGATTCCCACGGCTTCGAATTGCCGGAGTATGGTGACAGCATCAATGTCATGATTAGTTATCTAGCTGATGGGCGCATAAATAAAGTCGATATCCATGGGTTCCATAATGGCCGCTCCGTTAGTGTCTCCATTCGCAGGCGGGGCGACGATCTTGTTATGACGAGTGCGGGCACCATCGGAGAAACGGGTGCCTGGCAATCGCTGTGTCCTGGGGCAGACCCCTCAGCTGGGGATCTTTTCAGGGCCTTGACCAAGGAGGTCGAAAGGATCTACTAGCATGCCCGGTGGACCCGTTTTCAAGGTCCGAAAAGACACAGCGAAGGTAAACGGCTAGCAATGTCGCTTTGGTGATTCTGACGCATCCCGTTTAAGAGGTATTCAAAAAGAGGCGCCCGTTGGACGCCTCTCCAACCTCAAATGTAATGTTCCCCCAGCCCTACACCTCAGGAGCCTTAGCGACGGTCTCGCTCTCTGCCGCAAGTGGGCGGTTGTCGATGCGGCGGCCCAAGCGATCGAGCTTCACGAGCAGCCATTCAATGGGATTCGGCCCTGCGCCTTCCTCGTCGGCAACCAGGTCCATGACGGCGATCTTGGTGCCGTCCTGCTTGAGTGTAACGCTGCCCACCTTGTCGCCCACATGCACCGTGCCCGAAAGATCGTCGTAGCTAACCTTTTCGGTCACCTCGCCGGCAAGAGAAAACACGGTCGCTTGCGCCGTGGGATCGGCGAGCGTGGCGTCGATTGTCTTATCCGTCCAGTCGGTTTGACTAATGCGCGCCATAAGCGGGTTGCCGTTGGCGGTCTTTTCTTGCGTGTTGGCGATTGCGACCGTCACCTTGTGACCGTAGTACCAGTTGGCAAGGGTGGCGGTATCGGTAAAGCGCTGATCGGTGGTGGTGGAGTTCAAAATAACGGTGTAGATCTCGTCGCCGTCGCGGTTGTAGGCGCTCGTAAAGCAATAGCCCGCGTCGTCGGTGGTGCCGGTCTTGCCGCCGATGTTGCCATCTTGGCCCAGCAAATAGTTATGCGTGTCCATGGAATGCGAATGGTCGGTGCCGTCGGCGCCCGTGACCTCGATCCAGGAATCCTCGCTCGCTACGACCTCGCGGATCGTGTCGTTTTTCATGGCCTCCTGCATCATCAGCGCTACGTCGTGTGCGGTTGAGTGCATATTGCCAGCCCACTCATCAAAGTCCAGACCATGCGGGTTTTCAAAAAGCGTACCGGTACAGCCGAGCTTCTTAGCGCGCTCGTTCATGGCCTTCACAAATGTGGCCTCGGCGTCTTTGGTCTTGGGGTCGATCTTCTTGCCCACATATTCGGCGAGCACGATGGCGGCGTCGTTGCCCGAGGGAATCATCAGACCGCGTAGTGCCTGCTCCACGGTAAGCTCGTCGCCTTCGAGCAAGCCGGCGGTCGAATTACCCACGGTGGCTGCGGCGTTGCTCACCGTGACCTTCTCGTCCATCTTGCAATTCTCGACGGTTAGGATTGCGGTCATGACCTTGGTGATCGAGGCGATTTTGACCTGCTCATCGGCGCCGCGCCCATAGTAGACGGTACCGTCTTTGCCCATGACGAGGGCATTGGTCGCATCGATATCGGGCAGGTTTTCGGCCGTGATGCCGCGCGCATCGGCGGTTTTGCCGCAAACATTGTCGGTCGTGAGCACTTGGGCGCCGGCGACGGTGGGCGCGCCAGCGGCAAGGGCGATAGCGCAGACAAAGCCGGCGGCAAGCTGGGCTGAGCGCTTTGCAAAAGAGGTGAGGGACTTCACAGATTTCGCTTTCGACGGGATGGTCTCTTCTGAAACTAGAGTATATCGTTTGCCGGCGTCGGCGATCATCGCGTGCGTGCGTGGCCCACATCCGCGTTCGAACGGGCACAAGGGTGCTTAAGACCGACTTAATCACCCACGCTTGTTGTGTGTGGCGTGCGTCGCCTCAGGCATAATGGAGCGCGAGAGGAGCACGCATGAACGAGCGCATACTGGTAGTTGATGACGAAAAGGCCATCGCCGACTTGGTTGGCATCTACCTTACAAAAGAGGGCTTTGATGTCCAGATTGCCTATAGCGGGGCCGATGCTGCCAAGGCGATTTTGGAGCAGGAGTTCGATTTGGCGCTGCTAGATGTCATGCTGCCCGATATCGATGGGTTTGAGCTGCTGCGTACGATCCGTTCCAGCCATACCTATCCCGTGATCATGCTGACGGCGCGCGATGCCCAGCAAGACAAGATCGGGGGCCTTTCGCTTGGCGCGGACGATTACGTGGTTAAGCCGTTCCGTCCGCTGGAGCTCATCGCGCGCGTGCACGCTCAGCTTCGCCGCTACACCAGCTACGGTAGCCGTGCACAGGCGGCCGAGTCGCCGACCATTCAGCTCGACGGCTTGGAGATCAACCGCGACGCTCGTTCCGTGACGGTGGACGGTGCACCGGTACGCCTCACACCCACCGAGTATTCAATCTTGCTGTATCTGGTCGAGCATCGCGGCAGCGTGGTGGCCGTGGAGGACCTGTTCCGCGCGGTGTGGAGCGAGGATTTTATGCCCGGCTCCAACAATACGGTGATGGTGCACATTCGCCACTTGCGCGAAAAAATCGGCGACGACGCACAAAAGCCACGCTTTATCAAAAACGTCTGGGGCGTCGGCTACATCATCGAATAGCGCCTTTGATGGTGGGGAAGTGGATATGACAAAAGACGATAGGCAGGCATTCGAGGTACCCGATCGGCTCTTTGAATACGTGAGGTCGGTCGTCGACAACCGCGCGCTTGCAACGGTGCTGCTCTTTTTGCTGAGCCTGCTGCTGATTGGCATCGACAACATCGCCGGAATCTTGACGGTGCTGCTTGCCGGCTTTTTGCTGATCGATCGATTTGAGATCGTGCGCCGCTGCATGGTGATTGGCGCCGCCGCGTGGGCCATGACGTTGGCGATTGGCGCCATGGCGCTCGGCGGCATCGAAGGGCCGGTGCTGTTCGATGCCGGCTTTGTATTCAACATGCTTGGCTTTGTGCTGGCGCTTGCCGCGTGCGTGCTGTTCTTGTGTGGCCGCGCCCTGTACTACCAGGGCTACGAACAGGGCGAGCAGCATGCCGATTGTGTGCTGGCCGCTCGTATTCAAGATCGCCTGATCGATCACCCCGACACCTGGGACAACATCGACGGCGACTTCTTGGAGGTCGAGGGCGCCCTTAACCGCGTGCGTGACCGTGAGCGCAAGGTGCAACAGGCCTTGCGTGACGAGTCGCATCGCAAGGACGATCTGGTCACGTACTTGGCACATGACCTACGCACCCCGCTTGCCAGTGTGGTGGGCTATCTTTCGCTGCTGCAAGAGGCTCCTGAGCTGCCGGTTGAGCAACGTGCGCACTTTACGGGCGTGGCTCTCGACAAGGCGCACCGGCTCGATGCACTCATCGAAGAGTTCTTCGATATCACACGCTTTGACTTCCACGATATCGTGCTCACGCGCGGCTATGTTGATCTGGGGTTGCTGCTGGCTCAGGTGGCTGACGAGTTCTATCCCATCCTCAACGAGCAGCATAAGGAAGCCCAAGTTGATATCCACGAGGACCTGACGGTGCTCGTGGATGGCGACAAGATGGCTCGCGTGTTCAACAACATCATGAAAAACGCCGTCGCCTATAGCTATGAGGGCTCGACTATCACGATTGAGGCCGGGCGCCAAGACGATGGCGGCGTGCGCGTTCGCTTTATCAATCAGGGCGATCCTATCCCTGCGGCTAAGCTCAAGGTGATCTTTGAGAAGTTCTATCGCCTGGATGCGGCGCGTGCGACCAATCGCGGTGGTGCCGGTCTGGGCCTTGCTATTGCCAAGGAGATCATCGCGGCACACGGCGGTACCGTTGCATGTGAATCGACGCCCGAACACACGATATTCACCATCGAGCTGCCCGCCGCATAGCCAGTGTGCCCTTACAAACACTTGACAATGCGCTCACGTGCATATGAGCCGCGATTCCTACTATCGATACTGCTGAATTGATATCGATGTGGAGGTATGCGGTATGACGGCTGCTGCGGCTGTGGAGCCCACGGAGCTTGAAGAACTCATGAAAGCGCAGGCCGAGGCCGCGCGCGAAATCCTTGATGCCGTCGTTCA
>CABUAL010000051.1 GCA_902489515.1 uncultured Collinsella sp.
CCGGCCGGCGCCGGCGAGCGGACGCTTCTTGTCCTGGTCCTTGGCGGTGAGTTTCTCGATAGCCTTTTTGATAGAGGCGGACGACACACCCAGGCGCATGAGGATGTCCATGGCCATGCCGTTGCCCTCTTCGACGATGCCGATCAGCAAGTGCTCGGTCGACACGTAGGTCTGGTTATTCTCACGCGCCACGCGGAATGAACGCTCCATAACGCTAATGACGAGCGGCGTAAAGGCGAGCTTAGCCGCCTCGGTCTCCTCACTGGGCTCGGGAACCGTGGTCTGGACCTCCTTGAGGGTGTCCATGATGTCGTCGTAGGAGATATCAAGCGAGCGCAGTGCCTCGGCGGCAATGCCCTCATCCTCCTTGGCAAGCGCGAGCAGCAGGTGTTCGGTGCCCACCTTATTTGAATGAAGATCGAGCGCCTCCTGCTTGGCCATGGACATGACCTTACGCGCTCGATCGGTAAATCTATCTAACATGCTCGTTTCCTTACATGAGTTCATCGCAATCAAAACGCCCGCCCGTCGGCGGCGCTTTTGTCTCTTTACCCACAGGTTGTCTATGTTAACAGCTGGAGGAATATCTATAAACCCGGCTCACATGAATGCAGGTTATGACCGCATCGCGGGACTCACCGCGCGATGCGCGACAGGCGCCCCGCAAGAGAAACCCTAGGCGTCTTTCACCACGTCGGGACTCGTCGCACGCGATGCGCGATAGGCATCGGCCTCCTTGGAGACGCGTTCGAGCAGCTCGGATGTATCGACGCCCTCGACTTGCGCGACCGTTTCCACCGTCTGCATGGCGACCGCCCTCAGGTACGCGCACGCGCTGTCCCCCAGCTGCTCGAGGTCTATCTCCTCGCCGCCCTCCCGGGCAAAGCCGACCGCCATCACAAAGCCCATGATGCCCGAGACCAGAAAGCCCACCGCAAAGCTCGAATCTGCCTTGAGCTCTTCTCCGTCGGGGTGGACGATCTCTCTCACGCGGTCGATGATGATCGTATGGATGCCCTGCACGACCTGCTCGGCGGCACCCGCCCTCATGGTGATGACGATGCGCCGCAGCAGGCAGCGGACGCCGCGCCGGTCGAACGCCGAAAGGTCGCCCTCGCTCGAAAAATGCCAGAGGGCATCGGTGATGAGCTCGTTATCCTGCAGCAGCTGGGCTATGGCGATGGCGACGAGTTCATCGAAATCGTGAAAATAGTAGTAAAACGTTCCGCGATTGCACTGGGCGGCGCGGGTCACCTCGCCAACCGACAGCTCGAAGATGCTGTTGTTCTCGATGAGCTCCCAAAACGCCTCGATGATACGGGTGCGTGCATCGGGCGCATCGGCGTCCTTACGCGGTCTCGCCATGCGCCTCACCGCACCCCTGCGCCTTGGCGTTCATGATGAGCATCTGAAGACGGTTCTCCACGTTGGCGAAGCTCACGTCGGGATCGTAGTCGAGCGGCAGGAACTGCGCCGTGGGATACTGCTCCTTGAGCGCATGGATGAGCCCGCGCCCCACGACATGGTTGGGCAGACACCCGAACGGCTGCAGGATCACGAAGTTGCGGCAGCCGCGCTTGGCGTGCTCGAGGATCTCCGCCGGAATCAGCACGCCCTCGCCCGCATCGAACGTATGGTGCAGGATCTTATCGCTCGCGCGCACGAGCTCGGGCATGCGCGTCGGCGGCTCGTAGAGCGGGCTCGCCGCGCCCAGGCGGTCGCAACGGTCGTGCGCGAGCTCGAACAGGTTGTCCGCCGTGGCGTACCAGGCCTTTTCGGGCAGCGACAGGTCGACGTGGAACTCGCGCGACTGCGCATGCTTGTAGAAATAGGTCTTGCGGATCACGTCGGTCATGCGCGCCTCGATGACCTCGAGCCCGTTGTCCTCGAGGTAGCGCTCGATCTCGTGGTTGGCGCCGAGATGGAAATTGAGCAGGTACTCGCCCACGATGAGAACGGTCGGATGCGGGTTCGAGCGGTCGTACGGAACGGCGTCCATGATCGCAAGCGCGCGTTTGAAGCCCGTCGCCTGGCCTCTCAGCCCGGAGCGCTCCATGCCCTCGATAACCTCATCGAGTGCGCGGTCGAACGCAGCGTCCGCCGCGCCCTTCTCGAGCTCGTAGGGACGGATGCGCCTAAGCATGGCCTCGAGGGCATCGATCATGGGAAGACCGTAGGCGATCTGGATGCTCGGGCCAAGGCCGAGCTTGAAGCCCGGATGCGCATTGTGGGCATCGACGTCGTCGTTGGTGAGCACCGGGACATAGTCGTATCCCGCGTCGTCGAGCGCGCGGCGCAGCAGGGGCATGTAGTGCGTCAGGCGGCAGTCGCCGATATACTTGCCAGTCACCACGGCGACGTCGTGCGGGTCGTACTTACCGCTCTCGAGTGCCGCGAGCGCCTCGCCGATCACGATTTGCGCGGGGAAGCAGATGTCGTTGTGCACATAGCGTTTGCCCAGGCGGATGGCATCCTCGCGCCCGATATCAAGGGCCTCGGCGCGCACGCCCTGATTGCGCATCGCCGCGGTCATGAGCCTGCAGAACGCATGGGAGGTGTTGGGGACCAGCGCGATCTTGTCGTGCCGGTCGCGCTTGGTGTACTTGACCTTATACGGGTCGTCGAGCGGATGGACCGCGTGCACCCGGGCGCCCTCGGCACGCTCCTCCGCGCGACGACGGTTGACCGACTCGATAAACGAACGCACGCGAATGCCCATGGGACCGGCGACGTCGCTCTCATCGAGCTTGATCATCATCGGAACCTTGGAGCCCATCTCGCCCATCATGCGCGCGATCTCGTCGGTGAGATACGCATCGTGGCCGCAGCCAAAGCTGCCCATCTGCACGAGCTCGAGCTCGGGCGTCGATGCGACGATGACCGCGCACGACAGCATGCGCGCATGGTAGTTGTTCACGATGTCGATGCGGCTGTTGGAAAGATCGACGTTGCAGACCCCCGGCACCGCATCGGGCGTCAGCACGGGGATGCCGCGCTCAGAGAAGAGCTTGGGCAGCCCGTGGTTGACCAGCGGGTCGTTGTGGTACGGGCGCGAAGCGATCACCACCGCGTAGCCGCCGTCCTCGTGCACGTTCTCGAGCACCTGCCTGCCGCGCAGCTGCAGCTGGTTCTCAAACGTCTGCTGCGCGCGGTCCGCCTGCTCGGTCGCCTTGGCAACCAGGTCGGCATCGACATCGAAGGTCTCCTTGCACCACGCCTTGAGCTGGCGGTTTCGGTCGCCCTCGTCGTACCAGTGGAACAGCGGCGTATCGAACGGAACGCCGAAACGCTCCTCCGGGTTATCGGAATTGCGCATCACGTAGGGGTATCCCTTTACGACGGCGCACATCCACTCGCTGGTAGAGGCGGTGTTTTCGGTGGGCACCGTCGTGATGATGGGCATGAAGATGCGGTCGACGCCGGCGTCGACGAGATTGCGGATGTGCCCGTGGACGAGCTTGGCCGGGAAGCACACGGTGTCGGATGTGACGTGCGCCAGACCGCGCTCGTACATCGCCTTGGTGCTGCGTCCCGAGACGCGCACCTTAAAGCCGAGCGCGCTGAAGAACGTCGACCAGAACGGCATGGTGTCCCAGAACTCGAGCACACGGGGAATGCCGATCGTGACATCGCGCCCCCCGCAGACGGGAACCGTGGGGTACGACTCGAACAGCAGCTTCTCGCGGTCGACAAAGAGATTGGGGGCAGCCGCGGTCCGGTCGCGCCCCGTGCCGGGTGCCTGTACCTCGCAAGCACCCTGCGGACGCAGCTCCTCCGCCGCGGGAACCTCGCGCACGAGCTCATCCCATGAGATGACGCCGCCGCGCGGGCAGCGATTGCCCGTGACGTAAAGCGAGCCGTCGCCAAATGCCACGACCGCGCGCTGGCAGCGGTTGTTGCACCGACGGCAGGTAACGCCGCCGAACTCGCGATGCTCGAAGCGCTCCACGGCATCGAGCCCGATAAACGACGTGCCGGCGTCGCCCTTGCGGCATTCCTCGCGCGCGAGCAGGGCGATACCGATAGCGCCCATCAGCCCCGGGTGGGGCGCACGCGTGACGGGTTTGCCCAGATACTGCTCGAATGCGCGCAGCACCGCGTCGTTTCGGAACGTGCCGCCCTGGACGACGACTTTGTCGCCCAGACGGTTGAGATTTGAAACGCGAATGACCTTGGTGAACACGTTCTCGATAATCGAACGGCAGAGACCGGCCATGATGTCGCCCGGACCCTTACCGCGCCGCTGCTCGGAAACGACGCTGCTGTTCATGAACACCGTGCAGCGGCTGCCGAGAACGGCGGGGGCTTTGGACGAAAATGCCTCGGTCGCGATATCCTCAATGGCTATTCCGAGGTTTTTGGCAAAACCCTCGAGGAACGAGCCGCAGCCCGCAGAGCACGCCTCGTTGACGACGATATCGGTCAGCACGCCGTGGTTGAGCCAGATGGCCTTCATATCCTGTCCGCCGATGTCGAGCACGAAGGTCGCATCGGGAACGCATGCGCACGCGGCGCGGGCGTGCGCGACCGTCTCGACCGTATGGTAGTCGGCGTGGAACGCGCGCGCGAAAAGCTCCTCGCCGTATCCCGTGGTGCCCACGGCATCGATCGCAAGCGTGACTCCCGCTGTCTCCCAGCGGTTCTTCAAGCTGACAAGACCCTGTTGGGCGACGTCGAGCGGTCTGCCGTTATTAGACGCGTAGAACGAATCGACAAGCTCACCCGCCTCATCGACCAGGGCGAACTTGGTCGTCGTGCTCCCCGAATCGATACCGAGCGCCACACGCACCGTCTCTCCGGGCGCATACGCATCCGGACCCTTTGCCGGCGTCTCTTTGCCATGGCGTGCCGTAAAATCCGCCTGCTCGGCAGGTGTGGCAAAAAAGGGCTGGGCAAGACGTCCCTCCCCGCTTGCGGGCGCGACCGTCTCGAGCTTATCCAGCCGGACAAAAGCGTCGGGAAGGTCGATCGGTTGGGACGATGCGAACATGTCGGTCAGCGACAGGGCGGCACCGCGCGCGACCATGATCTGCGGATCGCGCGGGACGATAACCTGATCGTCCGATAGATTCAGTTGCTCCCGGAACACGCGGACCAGCGTGGGGTTGTAGGCGAGCGTACCGCCCTCGAAGATTACCGGCGGCTCGATGTCGATACCCTGGGCCAGACCGCCGATCGTTTGGCGGGCGACCGCGTGAAGCGCCGAAAGCGCCAGGTCGGTGGTAGGAATGCCCTCGTTGAGCAGCGGCTGGATATCGGTCTTTGCGTACACGCCGCAGCGGCCCGAGACCTCGTGGACGGTCGTTCCCCGGCTTGCGAGCTGCTCGAACTCGCCCGATTCGGTGCCGACCCCCATGAGCTTTGCCATCTCGTCGATAAATGCACCGGTACCGCCTGCGCACGAGCCGTTCATGCGCATGTCGGCAACCTCGATGTCTCCCTTATCGTTGGTGCGGAAGAAGATCATCTTGGCGTCTTGGCCGCCCAGCTCGATGGCGCAGCGCGTCTGCGGATAGAACCTGCTGATCGCGAGCGCGTTGGCGACCACCTCCTGAACGTACGAGGCGCCCAGCGCGGTCGCGATATCGCGCGCACCCGAGCCGGTCACCGCAACGCGCAGTGACTCATGGGGAAAGCGCTCGGCGAGCTCGCCGAGCATGGCGCGCACGCTCGCTGTCTGACACGCCCCGTGGCGGCGATATCCCCACCACGCCTCGGTCATATCCTCGTGCATCGCGTAAACTTTGGTCGTCGTCGACCCTACGTCCAGTCCTACTAGCAACGCCATAATGCTCCGTCTCTCGCATTTTTCCCGCTAGAGATATACCACTCTACGTAATACAACAGACTGTTGTATTTAAACTCCGTATAAAAAGCGGCTGCCGAAACGCTTCAGCAGCCGCCGAATGCACCAACAGATTGTTCTGCGCGCTAGCACGTCGGGCAACGGAGCAGCACGGGCCCTCCGGTCATGCGCACCGCTCACGCCCGCGATGTCGCCGAGAGAGCTATCCACGCTTTGGGCTCCAACCAAGCAAGTCGCCCGCGCTCAGCAGATCCCTAAGCGAGCTACTCGCACTCAGGAGCCATAGCCTGCTCCAAGAGCTCGGCATGCTCCTCCTCGAAAACCGTCCCCACAGGGAAGGCGCGACGGAAGACGAAGCGGGAAATCGGACCGGCTACCAAAAGGTTCCACGGCAGCGCCATCACAAAATTATGCGGGATGTTGATCATCCAGATCGCGGGCACGGAATACAGGTTCGCAAGGATGCCGCCGGGCATGTGCGTCAGACCCTCACAGGCACCGTACAGCGACATGATGATGACCATGGGAACGACCATGCAGGAGCTGACGGCAAGCGTCATGGCAAGCGGCGAACTCTTGCCCGGCGTGACCAGGAATTTAAAGGCGAAACCCTTGGCAAGGGGGCTGGCAACAAACCAGTCGCAGCACATGGCAAAAATGTAGGCAACGGGGAAGCCGAGCCACGCGGCGGCAACAACCTCGCCGTTGATGGCCCCATGCTGCAGGGCAACGTTGTAGATGCTCATCCAGAGCACCATGCAAAAGCACATGATAAAGGTGAACAGCAGGCTCTCTCGTTTGTTGATAGGCATGAAGGGCATTGTCCTTTCTGTGTTACGCCGCGGCACCACGCAACAAAAACGGGCGGGCAAGATGGAGCTGTTGGGACTTCATCTCGCCCGCCCGTGGTACGTGCGTCTGCGACTACTTATGTGGTGGAACTACCCTAACACGAACGGCGCGCGCTTCGTAAGCGTTGAGTTTATGGAGATGCAGGGCACCAATAATCCCCCCCCGACCCCATAAGTTGCGGTGGAATACGGACTGTTTTGACCCTTTAAGCAGCAATTCAGTCCCTATTTCACCGCAACTCATTGGGGGTGCAAAGTAACCTGTCCCCTTTGCACCAATTAGCTGGTGTGGCGCCAGCGAGGGTCGGTGAGTGTACGTGCCACACCCAGACCAACGGGCAAAAACGCCACGATGAGCACTGCACGCACAAACCAACCGAGCATATTGACTGTGTCGAAGGTGCACATGTAATACATCGAGCGATACAGATACAAACCCGGCACCATAATGACAATCGAAGGCACCGTGAGAGCGATACGCGGGTAGGTGAGCTTGACTTCGGCCAAGCTTGCCAGCAGACCCGATACCAGCGCGCCGATAAACGCTGCTGCCTCGGGAGGCATTCCCGTGCTGAGGCCCAGGAAGGGAATCATCGTCGGCGCATCGACGAGCGTAAGGCGCAGGGTATTGGAAACGGCGCCGATCAACCCAGCTGCCGCGGCCATCTTTACCGGGCTGTTGAACATCACCGAGAAGCCGAATACGCCAACGAAGCTCATCACCACGCGCAGGAGCGTAAGGGCAAGCGGCGAAAGGCCGAGCGGGGCAAAATCATCCGGTGCCAGCCCCACACACTCGGCAACCATCCAGCCCACAAGGGTCGCCATCACAATAATCGACACAGCATACGAAAGACGCTCGATGCCGCTTCGCATGTCGAGCTTAGCGATGTCGAGGCCTGCCGTAATGAGGGGAAAGCCGGGAATCACAAAGAGCATGGCGCCGATATAGCCTTCTTGGTGCGACATTGCCCCTGGAATGACCTGGCTAAGGCCGAGCAATGCCAGCAGATACGAAACGCAAGCGAGCGCAACGCCAGTCGTCAGCGCGCTAAACTGGCCAAGACCCTGCTTGAGAATATGGGAGCGAGCAAAATTGCCGACACCAGCGCCTACGAACGCGCAGGCCATCTCGATAGGGCCGCCGCCGAGCAAAAAGACGAAGGCGCCACAAGCACAGGCCGCCGCAAGGCCCTGTTGCCAGGGATCGTAATCGGGCTTTGAGCTCTCAACGGTCTTGAGCATCTCGTGGTATTCGTGCACGGTAAACCGGCGCCCGTAAATCTCGATTTCCTTTAAGAAGCTCTCCATCATCCAGATGCGATGGGTATTGACTCCCGTTGTGGGCAGGCTGACAACCTCGTTAAAGCAGTGGCCATCTTCGATGCAGGTGCACTCAAACGACAGGAGACTCAGGTCGACGTGAATCGTGACGCCGAGCACGGCGGCAACACGATTCATGGTATCGCGCACGCGCCAGGCACCTGTTCCGCTTGCCAGCATAAGCATGCCGGTGCGGCAGATGATGGATGACTTATCGGTGAGCGGCGCATCGACAGCAAGCTCATCGCCTGAAGTCACGATCTGACGCCAGTCAGTTTTCATATGGAGCGCGCCGGCACGAACGCCGTGGTGCATGGGGGCTCTCGAAAGCAGCGAGTCAAGGCGCGAAGGCTGTGGGGGCTCCACTGATTCACCCTCAACCTCATCAGCCTCTTCATCGACCAGATCAAAGGAATCAAGCGGCGCTGGCTCGCGACGGTCGATCAGCTCCTCGTCCTCATCATCAAAGTAATTGAACTGATCGAGCATGTCCTCTTCGATTGCACGCTCGCTCGCGTCGTCCATATAGACGCTCCCTTCCTGCCGACTAACCCCCATCCTAGGCAGCAACGGCTAAAGGAAACATAAAAGAGACGACTGTCATGCGAGCCATGTGGGCAATATCCGTTGGGTAGTCGTTTAAGAACGTCCCCAATGACTACATCGATGTTCTAAGTGTCAACCAAGTCAACGCCGCAGATAGAGGACGGACAGACACTATGACCCAATCCGAGGGCACGGAAACG
This sequence comes from uncultured Collinsella sp., assembly GCA_902489515.1. Lineage (GTDB taxonomy): Bacteria > Actinomycetota > Coriobacteriia > Coriobacteriales > Coriobacteriaceae > Collinsella. The sequence continues at coordinate 8,727 of CABUAL010000051.1, forward strand.
ACAGGAGCCCCCGCTCGTGACCGCGGGTCGGGGCTGCGACAATGTTGTTGAAGTGCCAGAGGCGCAGCCGCGCCGCAACGAGGTTGGGAGGCTCCCGTGCCTAGATATTCTACCGCCTTCGGAATGGACGTACACCTCAGGTCCACCACCGTCTGCGCGCTCGACGCGGAGACGGGCGAGGCCGTGGCGAGGAGGTTCCGCGGCAACCCGTGGGGCGAGGTCGCGGAGTGGATGTCGGGCTTCCCGGGCCCGTCGCTCGCCGCCTACGAGAGCGGCTACCTCGGCTTCGCGCCGCAGAGGGAGCTGTCGGCCCTCGGCGTCGACTGCGTCGTCGCGGCCGTCTCCAAGGTCCCGAGGTCGGCGGCAGACCTCTCGTCCAAGAACGACCGCAACGACGCGGCCAGGATGGCCAAGGCGATACTGTCGCACGACGTCACCCCGGTATGGGTGCCGTCCCCCGAGATCGAGGGGCTCAGGGACCTCGCCGCCGCCCACGACGCCGCGACCGCCAGGCTCGCGGCGGCGAAGCAGCGGCTCCTGGCGTTCCTGGCCCGCCGCGGCTACGTCTACGGAGGCACGACGCCGGCCGGCAACCCCCGGAAGTACTGGACGTACGGCTTCCTCAGGTGGCTCGACGGCATACGCCCCGCCGACGACGGCGGCATCCGGGCGCTCGCGGCGCTGAGGAACGAGGTCGAGGCGGCCGACGAGACGAGGAAGGCCGTCCTCGCCGAATACAGGGCCGCCGTCGCGGCGGGCTGATTC
>CABUAL010000052.1 GCA_902489515.1 uncultured Collinsella sp.
TCGGTTGCCAGCGTGGGCTGGTAACCAACGGCGGACGGCATACGGCCCAGCAGTGCGGAAACCTCGGAACCTGCCTGGGAGAAGCGGAAGATGTTGTCGATGAACAGCAGAACGTCCTGGCCGCAGTCGCGGAAGTACTCAGCGGTGGTAAGGCCGGCCAGACCGATGCGCAGACGCGCTCCGGGCGGCTCGTTCATCTGGCCATAGACCAAACAGGTCTTGTCGATAACGCCAGACTCGCTCATCTCGAGGAACAGGTCGGTGCCCTCGCGGGTACGCTCGCCGACGCCGGTGAACACCGAGGTGCCGCCGTGCTCCTGGGCGAGGTTGTTGATGAGCTCCTGAATCAGAACGGTCTTGCCGACGCCGGCGCCGCCGAACAGGCCCGTCTTGCCGCCACGGATGTAGGGCTCGAGCAGGTCGACGGCTTTGATGCCGGTCTCGAAGATCTCGGTCTTGGTGGTGAGCTCGTCGAAACGGGGCGCTGCATGGTGGATGGGGTAGAACTCCTCCACCTCGGGCATGGGCTTGCCGTCGACGGGCTTGCCCATGACGTTCCAAATGCGGCCGAGCGTCTTGGGACCAACGGGCATCTTCATGGGCTCACCGGTATCGGTGGCGATGAGGCCGCGCTGCAGGCCGTCGGTCGAGGACATGGCGACCGTGCGGACGACGCCGCCCGGAAGCTGGCTCTCGACCTCGAGGATCGTGCTCAGGTGACCGATCGGGGTCTCGGCCTCGACCGTGAGCGCGTTGTAGATCGGGGGCACCGCGCCGTCAAACTTGACGTCGACGACAGGGCCGATGATTCGCACGATGCGACCATCACCGGCAGTCGTCTTCTTGGTGGCTTCCTCGACCGCAAGCTTTACGGTGTTATTAGCCATTACTGTTCCTCCAATGCTGAGGCTCCGCCGACGATCTCGTTAATCTCGGTCGTGATCGAAGCCTGGCGCACGCGACTATACGTGCGGGTAAGGGTCGAGATGATCGCGGTGGCGTTTTCCGTCGCGGAGTGCATGGCCTTGCGGCGTGCACCCTGCTCGGCAGCCGCCGAATCGATCAGGGCCTGGTAGATGACCGTCAGGATATAAGACGGCACAAGCTTGCCGAGAACATGCTCGGGAGAGGGCACGAACTCGAACGTGGACGAGATGCGCTTAGGGGCGTCGGTCTCGTTCTTACGCGGACCGTGGGCCATAGCGATCATCTCGGGGTCGAGCGGCAACAGATGCTCGACGCGAAGCTCCTGATCCACGCGGTTCTTGGCGTGGTGGTAGACAAGCTCGACACGGTCAAGCTCACCGGCACGATACGCATCGCAGATATGAGAGGAGATCATGCGGGCCTGATTGAAATCGGGCTCAGAGGAGTTGCCCTCAAAGTGCATGACGACGTTTGCGCGGTCACGGAAATACGTGGCCGGCTTACGCCCGCACGCGATGATCTCGCACTCGATGCCGTCGTTCGCCCAAGAAGCGGCGAGCTTTTCGGCCGTGCGCTCCACCGTCGTATTGAAACCGCCGGCAAGGCCGCGGTCCGAGGCAATAACGACAATCAGGCAATGCTTGACGTTCTCATGCTTCTGCAGCATGGGATCGGTGCCCGAACAGGAAGCGTCGCCGGCGACCGTCAACATGACGTCGGTCAGCGCCTCCTTATAGGGCTCGGCCTGCTTGGAGCGATCAAGGGCACGACGGATCTTGGCCGTAGAGACCATCTCCATCGTGCGCGTGATCTGCTTGGTCGTGGTAACCGAGGAGATTCGCTTCTTAATGTCGCGAAGATTGGCCATGGGGCTTAGTTCTCCTCTGATCCAGAAACATCCGAATGGTGCTTGGCCATGAACTGCTGCTTGAAGTCGCCGATGACGCGCAAGAGCTCAGCCTTGGTGTCATCATCGATCTTCTTGGCGCGAACCTTGTCGAGCAGCGAGCCAAAGCCATTGTCCATGTACTCGATGAGCTCGGCACGGAAAGGCAGCACGTCGGCGATCTCCAGGTCATCCAGGAAGCCCTCGTTGCCAGCGAACAGCGTAACGATCTGCTCGCCAACCTCAAACGGCTTGTAGCGCGGCTGCTTCAGGAGCTCGGTCATGCGGGCACCATGGGTCAGCTGCTTCTGAGTAGCCTCGTCGAGGTCGGAGCCGAACTGCGTAAAGCCGGCGAGCTCCTGGTACGAAGCGAGGTCCAGACGGAGGTTGCCGGCGACCTGCTTCATAGCCTTGGTCTGCGCGTCGCCACCGACGCGGGACACGGAAATGCCCACGTCGACTGCCGGGCGCTGGCCCTGGAAGAAGAGCTCGGACTGCAGGTAGATCTGACCATCCGTAATGGAAATGACGTTGGTCGGAATGTAGGCCGAGACGTCGCCGTCCTGGGTCTCGATGATCGGCAGAGCCGTCATGGAGCCGTAACCGTTCTTCTTGGACATCTTGACTGCACGCTCGAGCAGACGAGAGTGCAGGTAGAAGATGTCGCCAGGATAGGCCTCGCGTCCGGGCGGACGATGCAGCGTCAGCGACATCTGACGGTAGGCCACAGCCTGCTTGGACAGGTCATCGTAGATGACGAGCACGTGGCCGCCGGGGTTGGTCTCGCTGGCGGGCTTGCCGTCCTCGCCGTTGTACATGAAGAACTCGCCGATAGCGGCACCGGCCATAGGCGCGATGTACTGCATAGGGGCGGAATCGGCAGCGGTGGCCGAAACGATGATGGTGTAGTCGAGCGCACCGTGCTGAGCGAGGGTCTCGCGGATGTTGGCAACCGTGGAGGCCTTCTGGCCGATGGCGACATAGATGCAGACCATGCCCTTGCCGCGCTGGTTGAGGATAGCGTCGATGGCGATGGCGGTCTTACCGGTCTTACGGTCGCCGATGATGAGCTCACGCTGACCGCGGCCGATAGGCACCATAGAGTCGATAGCGAGCAGACCGGTCTGAACCGGCTCGCACACCGGGGTACGATCGATGACGCCGGGAGCCTTGAACTCGATGGGGCGACGGTGCGTGGCGACGATGTCACCCAAACCGTCGATGGGCTGGCCGAGCGGATTGACGACGCGGCCGAGCATGGCACGGCTCACGGGGATATCCATAATGCGGCCAGTGGTGCGGCACTCGTCGCCTTCCTTGATGGAGTCGACGGCACCAAACAGAACGGCGCCGACCTCGTCACGGTCAAGGTTCTGGGCAAGGCCGAAGACGGTCTCACCGGTATCGGAGCTCTTGAACTCCAGAAGCTCGCCTGCCATGGCGCTCTTGAGGCCGGAGACGCGCGCGATGCCGTCGCCTACCTCGTCGACCGTTGAAACCTCATGCGTATCGACCGTCGCGGAGAGGCTCGTGAGCTGCTCCTGCAGTTTCTTGGCGATATCTTGGGCATTGAGGGTTTCGGACATTAGGCTTCACCTCCGTACGAATTAGCAGAGTTTGCGAGGGTCTCCTGCGCGATGCGCAGCTGCGTCTTGACGGAAATGTCACGACGCTCGCCGCGGGCCTCGAGCACCAGGCCGCCCACAATAGACGGGTCGACCTGCTCGATAAGGAATACTTTGCGGCCGAAGTCCTGCTCGCATTTCTTAGTGATGGTTTGACGCAGCTCGTCGTCGAGCGGGATCGCCGTGGTGACGGTCACGCCCACTACATCCTCGTCTTCCTCGGCAACATACTTAAAGGCAGCTGCCACCTTGGGAAGAAGGTCGAGCTGGTCGCGCTTGGACATGGTGTCGAGCACGGCGATGATCTCGGGGCTGGCAGAAGCCAGGCGCTCGATCATCTCGAGGTCCTCGAACACATGGTTCTCGGCCTTGGCGGCTTCCAAAAGGGAACGCGCGTAGGTCTCGAGCACCTTGTCCTGATAGCGGCTAGTCGGCATTCAGGCTACCTGCTTCCTGGATGTAGCGCTCGATGAGCTTCTTCTGCTCGGCATCGTCCTCGAGTGCCTCGCCCACGATCTTGGTGGCGACGGCAACGGACAGGTCGGCGATGGAGCTCGCGGCACCGGCGTAGATGGACTTGCGCTCGTCCTCGACGGTCGTATGGGCCTTGGCGATAATCTCCTCGGCCTCCTTGTGAGCAGCCTCGATGATACGGGCGCGCTCGGACTCGGCGTCCTTGCGGGCCTCGAGAACGATGTCGGCAGCCTGACGACGGGCGTCGGTGACGATCGAGTCGGACTCAGCGCGCTTGGCGATAGCCTCCTGCTTGGTCTTCTCGGCCTCGTCGAGGCTCTCCTCGATCTTCTTGCCGCGCTCCTCCATGGTTTTCATGATGCCCGGCAGGGCGACCTTGGCCAGCACGATCCAGATAATCAGGAAGGCGATAAGCGCCGGGATGAACTCCGCCATCTTAGGGATGAGGATGTCCGCACCGGCAGCGCCGTCCTCAGCGAACGCGGAAACCGGCATGAGCAGCGCGGCCGCGGACGCGGAGAGTGCGATCGCGCTCTTCTGGGATGAAAGATTCATACTTGACGCTCCGTGCTATTTAACGATCAGCGCGACAACGAAGCCGATCAGAGCCAGAGCCTCGCCGAAGGCGGAGCCCATGATGAAGACGGTGAACACGCGGCCCTGGACCTCAGGCTGACGGGCCATAGCACCCGTAGCACCCAGAGCAGACAGGCCGATAGCAAGACCAGCGCCGATAACACCGAGACCGTAACCGATAACTCCCACGATTCCTCCTTTGTCGTGCGTGTCTTATTTCACGCAGGATAACCTTTTTATAACTGCCGGGCTCCATGGGTACGGGCACCGGCGGTTTAACGAATTGCCTTACCTTTAAGGCACGAACGGAAGACTACTCCTCCTCCGCGACCTCCTCTGCCTCGGAGACATACACGGCGGTAAGGACCGTGAAGACGTAAGCCTGGATGGCGCCGACCACAAGCTCGATCGCATAGATCAGGATGAGGATGGCAAGCCAGGCCAGCGAAGGCAGGGCGCCGACGGCGTGGGCCGCGGAAACCTGCTGAAGCAGCGGCTGCATGAACATGCTCGCCATGATGGCGAACGAGCCCATGACCACGTGTCCTGCAAACATGTTGCAGAACAGACGAACGGCGAGCGTGATGAGGCGCAGGAAGGTCGAGAAGAGCTCGACGACCCACACGAGCACGTTCATCGGGAAGCTCACGCCCTGCGGGGCGAGGCTCTTGATGTAGCCGATCACGCCGTGAGCCTTGCATCCGTAGTAGATGAAGTACACGAAGGCGAAGATGGCGAGCGCGGCGGTGGAGCCGATTGCACCGGTGCCGGGCTTCATTCCCGGGATCAGGCCGATCATGTTATTGATCAGGATGAACAGGAAAAGCGAGCACAGGAACGGGAAGTGCTTCTTCCAGTTCTCACCCACGACACCCTTGCCGATATCGTTCTCGACGTACTCGATGATGTACTCGAAACCGTTGACGAAGAAGCCCTTGGGAACCAGGGTCTGCTTCTTCTTGAACACGGCCAGGACGATCAGGAGCACGATCGTGGAGACGATCAGCCAAAACGAGTACTGCGTGATGCCGCAGCTCAGATCGCCCACGACAGGGGTGGAGCTGAACTCGCTGACCAGATGATTAATCTCATCAGGCAGCTTTTCAAAAATTTCCACGACTTACCTTTCGACCTCATGAGGATCTCGCAGCGCCTTGGCGACGCGAACCGTGCAGGCGGCCATAAAGGCCACGAAGCCGATCGCCTCGCCCAGGAGGAACATGCGAAATGCCTCTCCGAACAACACAAACACAACCAAGGTAAAGACGAGCAGGGCGATTGCCGAGACCGCCAGACTCACCATACCCTTAAGCATGTCCGCATTCTGTTTATCGTCAAGAACCGGCTTGAGCGTAAAGACAAAGGGAAGGAAGGCAATTGCGCCCGCGATGGCGCCTGCAACGATAGCGAGCAGATCGGCTATCTGAAACATTGGCGTCCTCACTTTCCTTTTTTAACGCCTCACAGAACAGTTCCCGCCAAACATTGGTGACTATTGTACGAGCCAATCGCTAAAGTACAACCGAAAAAGCATCGGTTAATACGCACCTGTTCGTTTTCTTAAGACCTTCTTTATGCCGCAGGTACGGTAATACGTTTTTCTCGAACCCTGCAGGGCAAAACGTCCGTTAACAGGAGTGCGCGCGGTCGCCTTTTGTTCGACCGCGCGCACCGTTTCTTCGTATTTGCAGCCGCGGCCGTCTTAGCCCAGCGACTAGAGCGTGCCGAAGATGCGGTCGCCGGCGTCGCCGAGGCCGGGAACGATGTAGGCGGCCTCGTTGAGATGGTCGTCGATGGCGCACGTATAAATATGTACGTCGGGGTCCTTTTCGGTCAGTGACTTGAGGCCCTCGGGCGCGGCGACGATGCACAGCATGCGGATATCCTTGACACCGCGCTCGCGCAGGTAGCTGATGGCCATCTCGGCCGAACCGCCCGTGGCGAGCATGGGGTCGACGACCAGGCAGATGCGCTGGTCGATATCCTTGGGCATCTTGCAGTAATACTCGTGCGGCTCGTGGGTGACCTCGTCGCGCTCCATGCCGATGTGGCCCACGCGAGCGGAGGGCACCAGGTCGAGGATACCGTCGACCATGCCAAGGCCCGCACGCAGGATGGGCACGATGGCGAGTTTCTTGCCGGCAAGCTGTTTGAACGTGGCAGTAGTGATGGGGGTCTCGACCTCGACGTCTTCCATAGGCAGGTCGCGCATGGCCTCGTAGCCGTCAAAAAGCGCGAGTTCGCGCACGAGCTGACGGAACTGGTTGGTGCCGGTGTTTTTGTCGCGCAGGATCGACAGCTTGTGCTGGACGAGCGGATGATCGACAAGCGTCACACGGGACGCATCGTAGGTGACGGTCATGGGTTGATTGCCCCTTTCGTTGCAGCCGCAAAACGGCCTTGCTGACAAGGCGCGCAGCAATGTTGCCGCCGCACGCCATGCATAAGTTTAGCGGTTTGTTGTATCGAGCAGCCCATCGCAGCCCTACTGTGCGGTACTGAGCGAGCGCTTGACTGCATCACGCCAGCCCGCAAGGTTTTGCTCGCGACGCTCGGCGGACATATGGGGAAGGAAGGTCCTAACGATCTGGGCATTTTGCTCCAGCTCTTCAAGGTCTTCCCAATAGCCGACGGCAAGACCCGCCAAGTACGCGGCACCGATTGCCGTGGTCTCCACCGTCTCGCATTGCAGCACGGGGATATCCAGCAGGTCGGCCTGGAATTGCATGATGAACTCGTTGCGTGAGGCGCCGCCATCGACGGACAGGCGCTCAATCGAAAGTCCCACGTCCTGCTCCATGGCGCGCAGCACGTCATAACTCTGGTAGGCCATGGACTCGCAGGCCGCACGCACAATGGTCGCGCGACTCGAGGCACCGGTCAGTCCGCACACGATACCGCGGGCACGCGGGTCCCACCAGGGAGCGCCCAGGCCAGCGAAGGCGGGGACGAAGTAGCAGCCCTCGTTGTCGTTGATCGAAGCGGCGAGTTGCGCGGACTCGCTCACACTCGAGATGATGCCCATGTTGTTGCGCAGCCAGTTCATGGTTGAGCCGGCGGCAAAGATAGAACCCTCGAGCGCATAGCTGATCTTGCCGTCCGCGGCGATACCGATCGTGGAGACCAGACCGTTCTTGGATTCGACGACCTCGTCGCCGGTGTTCATGAGCATAAAGCAACCCGTGCCATAGGTGTTTTTGGTCTGGCCGGGATGGAAGCAGCAGTGGCCGAACAGCGACGCCTGCTGATCGCCCGCCACGCCCATGATGGGCGGCATGTTGGTCATGATGTCGCTCGCGACGCGGCCGTAGTCGCCCGAGCTCCAACGAACCTCGGGCATCATGGAACGTGGAACGTCAAAGAGCGCCAGCAGGTCGTCGTCCCAATCGAGCGTATGGATATTAAAGAGCGCCGTGCGGCTGGCATTGGTGTAGTCGGTGGCAAAGACCTGACTGCCGGTGAGGTTGTAGATGAGCCAGGTGTCGATGGTGCCGAACATGAGGTCGCCCGCTGCCGCGCTCTCACGCGCACCGTCGACGTTGTCGAGGATCCACTGCACCTTGGAAGCCGAGAAATACGGATCGAGCGTGAGTCCCGTGCGGGAGCGCACCAGCTCCTCGCAACCCTGTTCAACCAACGCGTCGATCGCCGGCGCGGTACGGCGGCACTGCCATACGATGGCGTTATAGATCGGCTGACCGCTCACGCGGTCCCAGACCACCGTGGTCTCGCGCTGGTTGGAGATGCCGATGGCGGCAATGCGGTCGGAGTGGATACCGCTCTTAAACTGGACTTCCATCATGACCGCGATCTGGCTGGCAAGGACCGTCATGGGGTCTTGCTCCACCCAGCCGGGACGCGGAAAGCTGGTTTTGACGCTGCGACGTGCCTGCGCGACGATGCATCCGTACTCGTCGACGATGGTCGCAAGTACCGAAGTGGTGCCGCAGTCGAGCGCCATGATGTAGGAACCGCCAAAGTTAAACGAGGCATCTTCCATGCCCAGGCTGCCCAGATTCAACGACATCGCTTACACCTTTCTATTGCATCGGGTCGGACAGGACCCGTTCGATCTCTGATGCGGGAAGTGCGCCTTGGCGCAGGATCTGGAGCCCGCCGTGCTGGAACGATACGATGGTCGAGGCGTCGCGACACGGGGTCTCACCGGCGTCGACGGCAACATCGACCCCCTCCAGGATGCGACCCTCGACGGCGGCAAAGCTTGCCGGCGAAGGCGCGCCGTGCGTGTTGGCGCTCGTGCAGGCAAGGGGACTGCCGCAGGCGCGGATGAGCGCTTGGACCACGGGAGAGGCCGAAGCGCGCAGGGCCACGGTGTCGTCGGCAGCGCGCATAAAGGTCGGCACGCAGGGGGCCGCCTTGACCACGATAGTCAGGGCGCCCGGCCAGCATCGTCGGGCAAGCACGCGGGCCTCTTCCGGGATATCCACGCCATAGCGGTCGAGTGCTTCGACGCCATCGACCAGCCAAGCGACGGTTTGCGTGAGCTCACGTTGCTTGAGAGTGAAGATACGGCGATAGCCGGTGCCGAGCGCAGGAACTGCGGCGCCATTGACGGCAGCCTGCGGATCGCGCGGCCACGATGGGAATTCGCTTGTATCTTGGGGCACGGCGTCCGAGAAGGCGTTGACTGCCACGGCGACACCGTAGACGGTCTCGGTCGGAATCAAGGCCAGGCCGCCGCGGCCGAGCACATGCGCTCTGGGCAAATAGGTT
>CABUAL010000053.1 GCA_902489515.1 uncultured Collinsella sp.
AGGCGATGCCCCAAGAAGCGCCCCCGTTCTCGGGCGTTATTCGTTCCCCGCGGCAGAATTTACGCCGCCTCGTCGAACTGCGAGTTGTACAGATCGGCGTAGAAGCCGCCCTGGGCGAGCAACTCGTCGTGCGTGCCCTTCTCGACGATATCGCCGTCGCGAATTACCAAGATCACGTCGGCGTTGCGGATCGTGGACAGGCGGTGCGCGATAACAAAGCTGGTACGGCCCTGCATCAGCGCATCCATGGCACGCTGAATAAGCTCCTCGGTACGAGTGTCAACGTTGGAGGTTGCCTCGTCCAGAATTAGCGCCGGGCGGTCGGCCAAAATGGCACGGGCAATGGTCACGAGCTGGCGCTGGCCCTGCGACAGGTTGGTGCCTTCCTCGTTGATCATAAAGTCGTAGCCGCCGGCGAGCGTATGGATAAAGTGATCGCAGCGTGCGGCGCGTGCAGCGGCTTCGACCTCGGCATCGCTTGCATCGGGGCGTCCGTAGCGGATGTTCTCGCGGATGGTGCCGTTAAACAGCCAGGTATCCTGCAGCACCATGGCAAACTCGCCGCGCAGCGCCGCGCGGTCCCAGTCGCGCACGTCGACACCCTCGACGCGCAGCGAACCGCCGTCCACATCGTAGAAGCGCTGCAGCAGCTTAATGAGCGTGGTCTTGCCGGCGCCGGTAGGACCGACGATGGCGATGGTCTGGCCGGGCTGCGCCTCGCAGCTAAAGTCGTGGATGATGGTCTTGTCGGGCGTGTAGCCAAACTTGACATGGTCGAACTCCACGTGGCCGGGGCGCTTCTCGGGAATCTGCGCGTCGGCCTTCTGCTCCTCCTCGGGCGCGGCCAGGAACTCAAACACGCGCTCGGTGGCAGCGGCCATCGACTGCATCGTGTTGCTCACGTTGCCCAGCTGCTGCACCGGCTGCGTAAAGTTGCGAACGTACTGGATAAAGCTCTGGATATCGCCGGGCGTGGCATTGCCGGTCAGCGCGAGCTGCGCGCCCACCACGACGACGCCCACGTAGCCCATGTTGCCCACCAAGCTCATAAGCGGCATCATCAGGCCCGACAGGAACTGCGAGCGCCAGCCACTAATAAAGAGGCGGTCGTTTTGACGGTCGAACTCTTCAATCGAGGCCTCGGCGCGGTCGAACACCTGAATGACGTTCTGGCCGGCAAAGTCCTCCTCGATAATGCCGTTGACGGCGCCCAGAACCTGCTGTTGCTCGCGGAAGTACGGCTGCGAGAAGTGAATCATCACGGTCAAGATAATCGCGGCGGCCGGCAGCGTGAGCACGGTGACGCCGGTAAGCGGTAGGCTGATCGAAAGCATCATGACGAGCACGCCGATAATCTGCGTCACCGACGTGATGAGCTGCGTCACGCTCTGGTTGAGCGACTGACCCAGCGTATCGACGTCGTTGGTGATGCGGCTGAGTACGTCTCCCTTGCTGTGGCCGTTGAAGTAGCTCATCGGCACGACGGCGATCTTGGCGGCGATTTCCTTGCGCATGCGGTAGCAGATCTTTTGCGTGACGCCGGTCATGAGCCAGCCCTGGATGAGGCTGCAGACAGAGCTCGCCAGATACAGGCAGAGCAAAAAGCCGAGCGTCTTGGCGATCCAGTCAAAGTCAACGTCGCCGGTGCCGTTGACCTTGGCGACCAGGCCTTCGAACAGCTTGGTCGTAACCTGGCCGAGCACCTTGGGTCCCACAATGTTAAAGATGACCGAGCACACGGCAAAGGCGACGGCGGCAAACACGGCAATCTTGTGCTGGCCGATATAGCCGAGCAGCTGCCTCATGGTGCCCTTAAAGTCCTTGGCCTTTTCGCCGCGACGCATGCCGCCCATGCGGCCCATGGGACCACGCTGGCGGGTGGGCTTGGGAATCTGAGTCTTGGTCTCGTCTGCCATTAGCGCTCGCCTCCTTCCATGACGGCTGCAATTTCTTCCTGGGTAAGCCCCAGCTCCTCGGCGGAAAGCTGCGACTGTGCGATCTCCAGGTACGCCGGGCAACTACGCAGCAGCTCCTCGTGCGTGCCGGTGCCCACTACGTGGCCGTCGTCGAGCACGATGATCTGGTCGGCGTGCATGATGGTCGCGATGCGCTGGGCCACGACCACGAGCGCGGCGTCGGTAACGTTTTTGGCTAGCTCCTCGCGTAGGCGAGCGTCGGTCTTGTAGTCGAGGGCGCTAAACGAGTCATCGAACACCACGACCTCGGGCTTTTTGGCCAACGCGCGGGCGATGGCCAGGCGCTGGCGCTGACCACCCGAAACATTGGAGCCGCCCTGGCTGATGGGGGAGTCGTAGCCGCCCTCGCGCTCGGCGATAAAGTCCTCGGCCTGTGAGATGCGCGCGGCTTGGCGCATGTCATCATCGCTTACCATGTCGCCCGCAAACTTGAGGTTGCTCTCAACGGTGCCCGAGAACAGACGACCCTGCTGCGGAATATAACCGATGCGGCGGCGCAGCTCGGAAAGGTTCATGTCGCGCACGTCGATGCCGTCGAGCGAAATGCTGCCGCCCGTGACGTCGTACAAGCGTGGAATCAGCTGTACGAGCGTGGACTTGCCCGAGCCCGTAGAGCCAATGATGCCGAGCATCTGACCGGCATGCGTGGTGAAGTTCACGCCGCTGATGACATCGGCGCGGGCATCGGGGTACTGGAAGCTCACGTCGCGGAAGGTGAGCTCACCGCGCGGCGAGCTGGCCGCGGGCAGTTTGGGCGAGGCAGGGTCGTTGATGCTCGTGGGGCAGGTGATGACCTCATCTACGCGCTCGGCTGCGACCTCGGCACGGGGCAGGATGACCGAAACCATGGTGAGGATCATAAACGCCATGACGATCTGCATAGTGTAGGAGATGAACGCCATCATGTTGCCGACCTGCATCACGCCGTCGGACACGCCCTGCGCGCCAAACCAGACGATAAGCACGGTGATGCAGTTCATGACGAGCATCATGAGCGGCATCATAAAGCTCATGGCTCGGTTGGTGTAGAGCTGCGTGGTCATCAGGTCGAGCGAAGCCTTGTCAAAACGCTCGAGCTCATGCTCCTCGCGGTTGAACGAGCGGATGGGCATAAGGCCGTCGAGCAGCTCGCGGGCGGTAAGGTTCACGCGGTCCACAAAGCTCTGCATCTTTTTGAACTTGGGCATGGTGAGGCCCATGAGCACGCCGACAACGGCCGAAACCGCGATGATGGCCACGGCGATGGTCCACTCCAGGCCGGTGTGGTTGGCCAGGACGCGCATAACGGCGACGATGCCCATGACGGGGGCCATCAGGCACATGCGGATAAACAGGGTTGCGGCCATCTGGATCTGCTGAATGTCGTTGGTGCAGCGGGTGATGAGCGAGGCCTGGCTAAACTTGCCCACCTCGGCCGGCGAGAAGTGCATAACCTTGTTGAAGGTCTCGCGGCGCAGGTCGCGGGCGATGGAGCAGGCGGTGCGCGAAGCCACGGCACCGGTCAGGATGGTGGCGACGAGCGACACCAGGCACAGACCAAACATCGTGGTCGCCATGCGGCCCAGGTAGGCGTTCTGCACGTCGGCGGGGTCGATGCCCTGCGCCTTGTACTCGTCTTGCACATAGCTCACGGCGCGTTGGGTCACGATGGAGCCCGACATGGAGCCCATTTTGTCTGCCATATCGTTGGCGCCCTCGACGAGCTTGCCCTGGTCGATTAGGCCGCCTTCAACGCCTAGACGCAGACCCTTCATGGTGATCTTACCGCCGTCGGCATCAATCTGCTTTTGCATGTTCTGCGCCGCTGCGGCCTTCTGCTGCATCTCGGCGAGCTGCTCGGGCGTCATCGCCGCCATCTGCTCGAGGGTGGGCATGGCCTGAGCGGCGCCGTCATCGCTTGCCTCGGTAGATGCGCCGGTCATGTCGCCCATGGAGTTGGCATCGATGCCCTGGTTGAACGAAAGGACGACAGTCTCGGGCAGGCTCATGATGTCGGCAATCTTGCCGCCGTCGGCGCGCTCCTCCTCGGTGCCCTTGTACGTTCGAATGCCGTTATTGTCCGCCTTGCTAAACACGGCCTCCACAGACTTGGCGTCTTTGGTGCTCATAAAGAGTTCGAGGTCGTCGAGCGATTCGGCACGGATGGTGTCGGGCACGGGCGACGCGATGCCGCCTTGCTGCACACCCACGTCGACGATGTCGCTCATATAGGTAGGCAGCGCCAGATCGGCGTTGCAGCTGATTACGATAAGTACGATAGCTGCGAACAGTGCCAGGATATGTTTTTTAAAGAGCTTGAGAATCCTCACTCGGCATCTCTCCTTTCTTGATTGCGGTCGATAATTTCGTTGGCACGCCTTAGAAGACGCACCATCTCTTGGGTATCTGTTTCGCCGAGCTGCTCGAGGAAAGCCGCAGTGCGGTTCTCGAATTCCCGACGTTTGATTTCGAGATCCTGGAATCCTTTGTCGGTCACCGTGACGTGTACGCGACGACGGTCGGTCTTTGAGTGCTCGCGCTCGACCCAGCCCTTGGCTTCGAGAGCGCGTAGGATATTGGCGATTCGGGCACTCGAGACCCAGGCGCGATCAGCGAGTTCGCTCGGCGTGAGCGAACCGCCGGCGAGTATGAGGGCGCGCATGACGGCCATCTCGCCGCCGAGGGCTTTGTCCGCAAAGCGCGAAATGCGCTGATGCATGCTGCCGAACTCGGTAAAGAGCTGACGCCCAAGCTCATGGAAATCGGTATCTTCCACCGAAAACCCCTAACACTAGAAACTATTTTCGGTGAAAGATGATACCCCCGCCAAGCATTCCATTCGGTAGATTTCTAGGCATGTCCCAAAAATCTACTTGGTCGCTAGGCAATATAAAGAGCGCATAAAGACTTAAAATCATTCAATTGCTGAAGCGTTTCAAAGAATTATCATGCACGCGGTTAGGCGAGGGGTTGTCACCACCATGACGACTGGGACTCATATAATCGCCACGTGCGATGCTCCAACTTCCCGCGAGGAGACACCTTATATAAAGGGGGATGGAGTCATGGCATTTGACTTCACGGGCAAGACCGCGATTGTCACGGGCGGCACTCAGGGCATTGGCCTCGAGATTGCCAAGGGCATCGTCGCGGGCGGCGGACATGTCGCGCTCATCGCAAGGAACGCTGCTAAGGGCGAGGCCGCGGTGGCCGAGCTTGGCGAGGGCAACAAGTTCTATCAGCTCGATGTCGCCGATGCACCCAAGGCGCGCGAGACTGTCGAGCAGATTTTTACGGACCTGCCGCAAACCAACATCCTGATTAACTGCGCTGGCGTCATCAGCACCAAGAAGTTCGACGAGATCGATGACACCGAGTGGCGCCGTACCATCGACATCAACCTCAACGGCACCTTTACCATGATGAACGCCGTGTACCCGCACTTTAAGGCGGCCCATGCCGGCACTATCGTCAACGTGAGCTCTGTTGCTGGCAAGATCGGCGGCGGCCTGCTCGGCACCGCGGCTTACGCGAGCTCCAAGGCCGGTGTTAACGGTCTAACCAAGGCAGTCGCCAAGGAAGGCGGCAAGTTTGGCGTCCGCTGCAACGCTGTGTGCCCGTCACTCACGTTGACCGATATGACCTCGATTCTCTCTGACGAGAACTCTCAGCGCATCATCAACGGTATTCCTCTGGGCCGCGCCGCCCAGGCCAGCGAGCCTGCGCAGATGGTGCTGTTCTTCGCTTCCGACCTCGCCAGCTTCGTGAACGGCGAGATCGGTGACTGCGACGGCGGCATCGTCCTGGACGGGTAATACCCCGCGACGATTATTCGGCGACGGCTCCTGCGACTCGGGACCGTCGCCTTCTTTCTGACATAGGCGCGTGCGGCTACGATTCGCATGCATCCAAAGGAGATATATATGAGTGAATCGACTGCGGTGGAGGCGCCGGCGGCAAAGGAGCCGTTCTTTAAGATGTCCTCCATCCCGGGCGCCAATATCTTGGTGCCGCTTCTGTTGGGTTGCCTGCTCAACACGCTATTCCCCGACCTGTTCAAAACGCTCGGCAGCTTTACGCTTGGCATGACCCAGCAGGGTGCAGGCCCGCTCGTGGGCGCCTTTTTGCTCATCGTCGGTACGACGATTTCGTTTAAGAGTGCTCCTGCCGCCGCTGCCCGCGGCGCCATCATCATCGCCGTCAAGCAGATCGTGGTCGTTGCCGTGTCGCTGCTCATCCTTTATGTGTTCAACGACAACCTGTTTGGTATCTCTGCCATGGTGATGCTGGCGGCTTGCACAGGTGCCAACAACGCTATGTACGCTGGACTGATGGGCACCATGGGCAACGAGGCCGAGCGTGGCGCCGTCGCCATCACCACGCTCGTTGTCGGCCCTCCGGTCACGATGATTGTCCTTGGCGCCGCCGGTCAGGCTCCGATTGGCTGGTCGCTCGTGGGCGCCATCCTTCCGATTGTCGTTGGCATTATCCTGGGCAACCTGTTCCCCAGCTTTAAGAAGATGATGGCACCGGCACTTTCCGCCATCATCGTGCTCGTCTTCTTTGCCATGGGCTCGACCATGACCTTTGGCCAGCTCATTAATGGCGGTCTCCCCGGTATTCTGCTCGGCGTGATCTGCTCGGTGGTCTTTGCAATTCCCGTTATCGCGGTCGATAAGCTCACGGGCGGTACGGGTGTCGCAGGTGCGGCCATTTCGAGCTGCGCCGGAGCCAATGTGGCCACGCCTGCTGCCATGGCAAGCGTCAACGAGGCCTTGTACGGCGGTGCGGTGCTCGCGACGGCCACGGCACAGGTTGCTGCCTGCGCAATCGTGACGGCTATTTTGACCCCGCTGGTCACCAGCTGGTGCTACAAGCATTTTGAGGGCCAGGGCAACGGCGATAGCAAGGCAACGACCGACAAGGCCGCCGCAGCCGCCTAATGCCAAGCGGCAATCAAAGCTAAAAACTAGCTACGCCACAGGGCGGCCACGGGGGATCCCGTGGCCGCCCTGCAGTTTCTGTAGGGTCTCTGGGGCACTTTATCCTGCTAAAGCTGGCATAACAGCTAGAGTGAACGTCGTACAAAGGCAAGGAAAAATACCAAACAAATCGGTGAACGGTAGTTGTTCGCGCTCGCATTTCCTGCGGATTTGTTAAAAACGCCTTTATGATATAAAAAAAGAAACATATAACAGCCCAGATGGAGAGGGTCGCTATGTTATCCTTCTCAAACGGGTGAAATCTTGGGTTTTGGGTTGCAGTTCCAAGGTGGACAAACGTTTTTCCCTGTACCAACGTGTGGTGAAGAACGGAAGAAGCCGGTAGTGCAAGCCGATATTCAAGAATTCAATAAGCAGCGGTGTGAGAGAGCGCCGCATTACACGTAACTAGGAGCGTGGTTACACAATGCAGGAGGCATGGGAAGGCTTCAAGGAAGGCATTTGGACGGGAGAGGTTGACGTCCGAGACTTCATCCAGAAGAACTACACCCCCTACGAGGGCGACGAGTCGTTCCTCGCCGGCCCGACCGAGCGTACCAAGGAGCTGTGGGGCGAGGTTCTCGACCTGCTGCTTAAGGAGCGCGAGCAGGGCGGTGTCCTCGATATGGACACCAAGACCGTTACGGGTATCGTGAGCCACCCCGCTGGCTACATCGATAACGCCCACCGCGAGAAGGAGACCATCGTCGGTCTCCAGACTGACAAGCCGCTCAAGCGCGCGCTGCACGTCAACGGTGGTATCCGCATCGCTTGCCAGGCTGCCAGCCAGCACGGCTATAAGGTCGACGAGAACGTTGTCGAGCGCTACACCTTCGAGCGTAAGACCCACAACGCTGGCGTCTTCGATGTTTACACCCCCGAGATGCGTGCTTGCCGCTCGGCTCACATCATCACCGGTCTGCCCGATGGCTATGGCCGCGGCCGCATCATCGGCGACTACCGTCGTGTTGCCCTGTACGGCGTCGACTACCTGATCAAGGACAAGGAGGCCCAGAAGGCTTCCACCCCGACGGTCATGACCGCCGACAACATCCGCGACCGCGAGGAGCTGCAGGAGCAGATCCGCGCCCTCGGCGAGCTCAAGATGATGGCCGAGACCTATGGTTTCGATATTTCCAACCCTGCTACCAACACGCAGGAGGCCATCCAGTGGATGTACTTCGCCTACCTTGCTGCCGTCAAGGAGCAGAACGGCGCCGCTATGTCCATCGGCCGTACCTCTACGTTCATCGACATCTACGCTGAGCGCGACCTTGCCAACGGTACCTTCACCGAGGAGCAGATCCAGGAGTTCGTGGATCACTTCATCATGAAGCTCCGCATGGTCAAGTTTGCCCGTACCCCCGAGTACCAGGCCCTGTTCACCGGCGATCCGCAGTGGGTCACCGAGTCCATCGGCGGCATGGGTGTCGACGGCCGTACGCTCGTTACCAAGATGAGCTACCGCTACCTGCACACGCTCGAGAACATGGGCACCAGCCCCGAGCCCAACATGACCGTTCTGTGGTCGACCCGTCTGCCCGAGAACTTCAAGAAGTTCTGCGCCAAGACTTCTGTCGCCAGCTCCTCGATCCAGTACGAGAACGACGACCTCATGCGCGTCTATCACGGCGACGACTACGGCATTGCCTGCTGCGTGTCCTCCATGCGCATTGGCAAGGAGATGCAGTTCTTCGGCGCCCGTGCCAACCTGGCCAAGTGCCTGCTGTATGCACTCAACGGCGGTGTTGACGAGGTCTCCAAGAAGCAGGTCGGCCCCAAGTATCGCGCCGTCGAGGGCGATACGCTCGATTACGACGACGTTGTGGCCAAGTACAACGACATGATGAAGTGGCTCGCTGGCGTGTACGTTAACTCGCTGAACATCATTCACTACATGCACGACAAGTATTGCTACGAGCGCATCCAGATGGCTCTGCACGACAAGCACGTGCACCGCTGGTTCGCTACGGGTATCGCTGGCCTTTCCGTCGTGGCTGACTCCCTGTCTGCCATCAAGTACGCCAAGGTCCACCCCGTCCGTGACGAGAACGGCATTATCGTCGACTTCGAGACCGAGGGCGATTTCCCCAAGTACGGTAACGACGACGACCGCGTCGACCAGATCGCTCACGACGTTGTGCACCAGTTCATGGAGTACATCCGCATGAACGACACCTACCGCAACTCCGTGCCCACGACCTCGGTTCTGACCATTACCTCCAACGTCGTGTACGGTAAGAAGACCGGCTCCA
>CABUAL010000054.1 GCA_902489515.1 uncultured Collinsella sp.
TGCCGCCGCGCGGGCGCCCGCGGTGAAGGCGTCGACCCCGCCGAGCGCGGCGATGAGGTCGCCGGTGCGCACGGTGAAGGTCTTGCCGTCCGCCGCTACCTTGGTGGCGCACTGGGCCGTGATGTCGGTCCAGCCCTTCGCGGGCTCGGTGCCGACGCGGCCGTCCTTGTCGGTCTGGACCGCGTCGAAGCCGCCGTCCGCGCCCGCCGCCACGTACACGCGCATGCTCGCGGCGACCTTGGAGGGGTCGAGCTCCGCGCTCATGGTGTCGACGAACCGCACCGTATAGGTGTCGTAGGCGGCAAGGCCCGCCGGGACCGTGGCCGAGAGGCGCCAGTACAGGTCGTCGGCGACCGTGGCGTCGGCGGCCTTCTGCCAGGCGGCGGCGCTGTCCTCCAGCACGTGCTTGGACACCTTGGGGGTCGCGGCCTTGGGCTTGACGGTGACGGCGCTGCCGCCCACCAGGGCCATGATCGGCACGGTGCCGGCCTCGCCCTGGGAAATGGCGTCATCGTCGGCGACGATGAGCCAGTAGCCGCAGGGCAGCTCGGCCGTCGTGCCCGCGTTAAGGGCCACGGAAGGCGCACCGGCATTGTAAATCGCACGGGTAAGCTTTGCCGCTAGCGTGGTCGTCATGTGCCCGTCGGCATTCATCCATTCGGCAGCCTCTTGCGCCGTCGATGCCGAGTTATCAAGCCCTGCATCATGAAGCACGGGAAGGGCAGCTTGGCGAACCGTGTCATTCGCCCACGCTACATCAGTTGCGACCTTTTGGTCGGCATCGGCATCGTCGACAACGGTCGCCGAAAAGAGCTGGTACGCGTCGTAACGTGTCGCGACTGTACCGTCCACCGTAATGGCTCCGGTGTCGGCAGCACGGGCCGTTCCAGGGGCGATCGCAAAAGCGAAGACGACGGCCATGGACATCACCACGACGGCCAACATATGACGGAGCACTTTACTCACGACGACCACTCCGATCAAGATCACGATGGCGGCGAGCATGCATCCACGTCGCGGCAAAACACAGCATCGAAGCACCAGCTAAATACGTCATAGTCAAACCAGCCCCGCCCGCCTCAGGTAGCGTAGTCGAATACTTGTTGGTAAAGGTCGGCGAATCCTGAGAGCCATCGCCATAGGCAACTACGGCGTTGAGTTGGTCCGTGCCATTAGTTACCTCAACCGTGACTTTGCGCGGGGTCGTGTCATAGGTGATGTGATCTTTAACATGGTCGATGGCACCCTCGGGCTCGACCTCGGAGATGGTGTAGGTATAGATTCCCGCCTTGTTGTACTTGACGTCAAAGGAGACATTTCCCTTGTCATTATTGGTCACCGTCTGGAGCACTTTGCCCTCGGCGTCCTTAAGCGCGAACGAGAACTGACCTTCCCTGAAGGTTCCGCCTTTAAGCACTTTATTTGCTTTTATCGTCGCTTTGCCTTCAAGGGGCGCGTCATACACCCAAATCTCTGCATCTGACGTTATCTCCGTATCGGCATCAAGCAAAGATTTCGCCTTGTTCATGGCTTGCTCGTATTGCTCTTCGGGCGCATTGCCCTTGAGCAGAATCCATGTTGGTTGGGCGACGCGATATCCAGGAGGCGCCGTCGTCTCCTCGAGGCAGTAAAGCTTGCAGGAAGCCATGGCGTCCGAACTCGTTTCCGAACTCGTTCCAAAAGTCACACTTCCGTCAGGGCCGGTCGTTCCGTCAGAAAAAAACGTCTTTGCGCCCTCAACGCCGGCACTGCCCTGCGCCTTATCCATGTCAATCGCATAGAGTGTGAACGTAGCGTCAGCCAACGGCGCGGCAACGTCCTTTTCATCCACTTTGTGGACCACAATGCCGTGCCCCGTTCCGCCTCCCGATGCGCCGGCATCTATGTCATATTCACGCTCGTGTTTCACATACCCGCCTGCAACACCTTCAAGCTGCGCCTCGTTGGAAAGGGAAACTGTACCAGACTCACCGGACAGAACTTCATATTCGACTTTCAGGTATTTCTCATCGGGAAGCCTCAACGTCAATCGCTGCTGCTTTCCAGCGCCCTCGCCAATCGAGTCAAGAGTCGCTCTGTATTTTTCTTTTGTCAGCACACGCCAATCGCCGTTATCGCACTCAGATACGCTAAGCGACGAGGGGATAAACGTACACTTAGAATCCATCACATCGAACAGATCGAGGTAGTCGGTTCCGACCTTTAAGTCTAGTGCCGATTCATTAACGAAAATCGTGTATTGAATTCGCTTGCTATTACTTACCGACGAACCTGTCTTTGACAATACGTCGTTCTTGATCTGTACGGTATCAGAGTCCGCCTTAAATTCTTTACCATCTGAGCTTGCGCTCGCCGAGTTCGTGAGCTCGCCGAGATTCTTTGACGTATCGACTACCGACCTTTTAACAGCAGTCGAATACGTCAGCTTTGCGTACCCTGTATTATTGCCCAGCTTTTCCGTTGGAATTGAAAACGCAACCATCTGGCGATCGACAGCAGGCGTCAGCAAGACATCCGAAACCTCGGTTTTTTCTCTCTCATGTTCCCATTCGCGGCCGGGCACCGCCGTCCCGTAGGGATTTGAATACAAAGAATATTTAGCCGAGCCGGGAATATAACTCATTCCCTCAGGAAGCTCATCTTTGACAACGACATCCTTGCCATTGAGCCTGCCAGCGCCATAATACTCACCGGCAGGCGTCTTAGCTCGATTGGCATAGACAGTCCAGTCGACAATCCACGCACCTTTGTCGTTCGAGCCATCCACTGATTTCCAGTCAAACGTCTCATCCCACCGTGCTTGCGAGCCGTCTTCATTTATTTTTACACTCTTCTCAACCGAAGGCTCCGCTTCGCCCTCAACATAGTAAAAGACAAAATCAGAATAGCCGCTAAACCCGTCGACAGAGGCGAAGCTGGAGTACCAACCAGGAAGTGCATCGGTCACCGTTTTATACGTAATAACCACCTCGGGGGACTTATCAAGCGCTTCTTTGACTTTATCCGTAATGGTTATTTGGATATTGCAGTTGTGTTGGTTGCTGTTCTGCGACGGATTTTCACCACCCGCAAACGTCCAATCGGTACCTTGGTCCAGTTTGGTACCCCCAATGGTAATTACATGTGAAGGGCCATCGGAGGTATCCGGCCCCATAGTCTGCTTCCAAGCCGCCAGCATGGTATCTTTGATAAGAATGGATGTTGGGTTTTTCGCATTTACGTAATCACGGAGCTCTACGCGTAATTGCCAAGTTGCTTTTCCGGTCCGAGATGCCTCATCCGGATTAAGCAGCGTTTTGCTAATGGTTTTGCCCGTCCAAGGACGGATGTAGTATGCGGTGCTTTCACCAGAGGGCAGACCGGAGTCTTCTTTTTTCACACTTGCCGTGTTACTAACTTTTTCGTAGGAATTCTCATCTTTCAGCTTAGTTTGATAGACGATGCAGTAGGTCGCATACCGATCGCCCTCTTTTGGATTAAACGTATAGCTAAATGAATCCCCTGACTCGCTCAGCATTTCCTCATCGATCTTTTGTTTTTCATCGGCGGTCTCGCCCTTGTAGACCGTATAGCTGCCAATATAATCCTGCTTGCCATCGAGCTTGTCGGTAAAGGTGTAGCCAGACATATCGGCCTTGAGAGATCCCCTGTTGAGCACAACCTTCCAAGTGATGACAGACGATGTTCCGGAGCCAGCCTCTTTTTGAATCATGTCGTATTGAAACGGTTCCGACGCCCCTTTAATCGTAAGAGATTGTTGGTGATTTGCTTTTCCCCAGGTTGTTTGCACACTATTCCTACCTTGCGTAGGTGTGCCATTAGAAAGAGACAAGTTCTTGCTAACTGTCGTTTCGTAGGTAACGGTATGGTCGCCCTGAGAAAGGTTACCTAGCGGCAACGTTGCAGTTCGCTCTTCGATGCTCACGGACGAACCAAGAGGATTTCCATCGAGCTTGAAGCTGCTTTGCTCAAAGTCCAGGTAGTCACCGAGCGTATCGACCAGTTTTACATCCGTTGCGTGCGACGTAACACTCAGATTAATAGTCCAAGTTATCTTGGCATTTCCGGTACTGCTATCTTGGGAAAAGACACCTGATTTGTTTCCATCAACTGCGCCATCTTGAATCTCGATCGGCACAGTTTCGCCAACGCCTGGAAATTTCAGTTCGACTTTTTCGCCGTCATCTACATCTTTGTCTTTAAGCTCAAACTCGAAATTGACGCGCACATAGAGCGAAGAGGGATGACCGCTGAGATAGCTGGCATCGTAATTAAAAACGACCTTGTTATCCTTTATGTACCAAGTTCCCATCCTTTGTGCATTCTCGGTATCATCCGTCCTTAAGATACCGCCCTCGTTCTCGTTCACAACAATCGAGTCGGGAAAGGTATAAATCGTCTCAAGCCTTTCAGGTGTAGGCCCACAATTCTCATGAAAAACGAGCTTCCATAAAACCGTAGATAGTATCGGCTGTCGTAATCGAGGGTGAGCCCTCTTTACCGAGAGGCTGCTGACGACCCTTATCGGCATACAGCCCAACCGTAACGTCCGCCGTATCGCCGTTGATCACAATCGGCGTCGGCGCGCTCACGTCCTCGGCGCGCACGGGGGCTGCGCCGTGAAAAACTGCGGCGGTAAGGCTAATCAAAATGAAGATCAGGGCCGCCATACCCAGCGACCGCGAGCGGTGTGCATTCATAGTTGTCCCCTAATTCCTACAACACAGTGTGGAATACGGCGAATCGTCGGATCGAACACAAACCCCAACATCTACGAGAACCTACCTAGCGCATTGCAAGAACCCATTGGGGAGCACCTTCTAAGACGGTTCGTCTATGCCACAATGCATAAAATACAATATAGATACCAATCATGTAAGCCGCAGGTCAAGAGGTCTTTTAATTTAATACCAGTTGATATTTACCTGTTAACGGGTTTGCATTAAAGCAGTCATATTCTGTGGAATTATGTATATGTTTAAACAACTTAACTTTGACCAGAAAGCCAATCGGTGGGGATAGCCGCCCCCGCTGTGGTGCAAACGAACCTGCCCCCCCCCTGCACCAAAAAGGGCACCGACCATCGCGGTCGGCGCCCTTTCTTGTTAGTTGCTATAAAGCCCAGCACTTATTTGTTGACCTGGCCGGCGCGGACGGCAGCCTTCTTGCGGTCGGTGGCGTTGAGCAGACGCTTGCGCAGGCGGATGTTCTTGGGAGTAATCTCGACCAGCTCGTCGTCGGCGATGTACTCCAGCGCCTCCTCTAGCGAGAAGGTGCGGGGCGGCACCAGCTGGACAGAGATATCGGAGGTCGAGGAACGCTGGTTGCCCAGGTTCTTGGTACGGGCGATGTTGACGACCATGTCGCCTGCCTTGCTGCGCTCGCCCACGATCATGCCCTCGTAGCACTCGGTGCCCGGCTCAACAAACAGCTGGCCGCGCTCCTGCAGCGTACCCAGAGCATAGGCAACGGCCTTCTCGGTGGTCATGGAGATCATGGCGCCGTTCTGACGGTTACCGATCTCACCAGCGTAAGGACCATACTCCAGGAAGGTGTGGTAGAACACGCCTTCGCCGTGGGTGACGTTCATGATGCGGTTCTTAAGGCCCATGATGCCACGCGTCGGGATCTTAAACTCAAGGTGCGTCACGATGCCCGAGGTATCCATGCTCGTCATGATGCCGCCGGAGGTACCGAAGACCTCAACGACCTTGCCCGAATATTCGTCCGGGCACTCGACGACGGCCTGCTCGACGGGCTCCATCTTGTTACCGTTCTCGTCCTTCTTAAACAGAACGCGGGGACGGCCGACCTGGAACTCAAAGCCCTCGCGGCGCATGGACTCCATCAGAACAGACAGGTGCAGAATGCCGCGGCCCGAGACCTCGACGCCGCTCTTGTCCTCGAGCTCCTCGATCTTCATGGTCACGTTGTTCTCGGCCTCGTTGAACAGGCGCTCCTTAAGCTGACGGGCGCCCACGATGTCGCCGTCACGGCCGACGAGCGGGGAGGTCGAAGCCTCAAAGACGATGGACAGGGTCGGCGGGTCGATCTCGATGGGCTCGAGCTCGACGGGGTTCTCGGGATCGGTGTAGACATCGCCGATATCGGTGCGGTCAATACCCACGACAGCAGCGATATCGCCGGCGCCGACTTCCTGGCACTCGGTGCGGCCCAGGTAGTCGAAGGTAAAGAGCTGCTTGACGGTAGCGGTGGCGCTGGAGCCGTCGTTCTTGACGACCAGAATCTGGTCGCCCTGGTGGATGGTGCCAGAGTACACGCGGCCGATACCGATGCGACCGACGAAGTTGGAGTGGTCGATGGTCACGCACTGCATGGCCAGCGGGGCGTTCTCGTCAACCTCGGGCGCAGGCATGTCGTCGATGATCATGTCGAGCAGCGGGTACATGTCCATGTTGCCGTCGTTGGGGTCAAGGCGGGCAAAGCCGTTCATGGCGCTGGCGTAGACCACGTGCTCCATGGCGAACTCAAGCTGGTCGTCGGTGGCGCCCAGGTCGGCCATGAGGTCCAGGCAGTCGTTGTAGGCCTTCTCGGGGTTGGCGCCCGGACGGTCGATCTTGTTGATGACGATCATGATCTTAAGGCCGGTGTCGATAGCGTGACGCAGCACGAAGCGGGTCTGGGGCATGGGGCCCTCAAAAGCGTCGACCAGCAGCAGGGCGCCGTCGGCCATACGCAGCACGCGCTCGACCTCGCCGCCGAAGTCGGCGTGGCCCGGGGTGTCGATGACGTTGATCTTAACGTCCTTGTACTCGATAGAGATGTTCTTGGCGAGAATCGTAATGCCGCGCTCGCGCTCCTGGTCGTTGGAATCCAGGACGCGGTCCTCGACCTGCTGGTTGGCACGGAAGGCGTCCGTGGCACGCAGGAGCTTGTCGACCATCGTCGTCTTGCCGTGGTCGACGTGGGCGATGATGGCGATGTTCCTCAGATTGTCTACGCGCATGTAGTTCCCCTATCTTCTATCCATATACAAACGGCACGCGTACGCGGCCCGCCCAGCGATACAACGCTCAGCGGGAATATTGAGCCTTTTACCGAAAACTCGTTTATTTTAGCGATTTTAGATGAGAGGGGTTTCCTCACCTGCAGGTTCAGGGTCGCTCCACATAAAACCATCGCCGGCGCCCATGCCCTCATACAGCACATATGCCGAAAAACCACTCTCGAGCGTGGTTTCGAAGAAGCTCACGAGCAGAGCATCATGATAGCCGCCGTCAATCTCGACGCAGCCGGTGTAGCCGATGGCATAGCGAGCGATACGGCCCAGGCCCTCGTCCTTAAGACCCATCTTGTGCTCGGAGATAAAGTTGGTGGCCGCCTCGAGGCACGCCTCTTCGCCATCCTCATCGAGCGCCGCCAGATAGCGGTTGGAAGCGGCGTCCTCAATTGCCACGACCACGCCAGGGTTTTCACCGGCGGCAAGGTCATCCAAGAACGCGCCGATCAGATCGCACACCATGGCGTCGAGCTCGGAGGAGACGTTACCGGCGTCCTGCATATCCTGTGCCATCTTTAGACCTTCCCATCGAGTCTGGCGTCGTTACAGTTCTTGTGCCTCGGCGGCGATCTTAGCAGCGGCATCGCGGGCGCGCATCATATCCATCGCGCGCTTGTCGAGCACCTTGATCTGACTGGTCAGCATTACCGCATCGACCACACCCCAGATCACCAAGCCCGTAGAGATCGAAAAACCAAGCGCACCAACTGTACCACGAAGGCGCGAGCAGATTGCCGCGACAAGGGCGGAGACGACAGCCATCTTGATAAACGAGCCGCGGCGCTCGCGAAGCGTGCGGGCCTGCATCACATAGGCAATGCGAGCCGCCTCAGAAGCCTCCGAGCGCATCTGGGCCTCGCGGGCGATCGCAGCCGCCTCGGTAGAAACTCCGGCGCTCATGAGAGCGCACTCCGTCGCGTGTTTGTCGAACATCTAGAAATCATCAGGGGAGAGCGTATGGACAAACTCGTCGAACTTCTCGAACTCCTGCTCGTCGTCGACTTCCTCGGCATGGGTAGAAACAGTGCCCAGGCGATTCATGATGTCGTCTTCAACGAACATGGGGGCATTACTGCGTACGGCGAGGGCGATGGCGTCGCTCGGACGCGCATCGATCTTATGCTCGTTACCATCGGCCAGTACGACGATCGTCGCGTAGAACACCGGCGGCTCGGCGCGAACGATCTCGATGCGCTCGAGCTTGGCGCCCAGGGTGTCAACAGTATCGAGCAACAGGTCATGGGTAATCGGACGCTCGGCGCGACCGCTATCGATGCCGCGGCTGATGGCAGCAGCTTCAAACGAACCAGTCTGAATGGAAAGGGAACGCAGTGGCGCGGGCGAGTCCGATTTGCTGCAGCGCTCGCGAAGCACGATAAGCGATGGCACAGGACCGGCGGCCATGACGATGGTCTCTATGTCGACACGAACCATGGAACACCTCCGGTACGTAGCGGTTAACACGCGGCAGTCCGCCGCATTGAATAGCTATACTACCCAAACTTTCGCACAGCACACAAAACCAAAATGAGATTTATCGCAGACAAGAAAAAAGCCCCGAGGCAATGCCCCAGGGCTCTTCACAGTTTTGATGGTGGACCTGACAAGATTCGAACTTGTGACCTCCCGGTTATCAGCCGGACGCTCTAACCAACTGAGCTACAGGTCCATCATGGTGGAGGTTAGGGGGATCGAACCCCTGACCTCAGGCTTGCAAAGCCCGCGCTCTCCCAGCTGAGCTAAACCCCCACGGAGACAGTAATAAACACCCCAGCGGCGACTCGGCTCTCGCTGGGGTGTTTATTGCGAAAGAAAGTGGTGGACCTGACAAGATTCGAACTTGTGACCTCCCGGTTATCAGCCGGACGCTCTAACCAACTGAGCTACAGGTCCATCGCGCAAGGGATATATTAGACGAGTCGTTACGCGCGCGTCAACAACTTTTTTGAAAATCTTTGGAGGGGTTCGCCCCAGCCGCCCGGCGGCATATGAAGTCGCCTGCTCGGACAGTCCTGACTCGCACGGAGAGCACATTAAGTGCTCTCCGGCTCGCGTCGACGACAACGACCG
>CABUAL010000055.1 GCA_902489515.1 uncultured Collinsella sp.
GATGACCTCGGCGATCTCGTCCTCCTTGGCGCCGTCGAAGACGGGCGTGGCGGTGAAGAACGGACCGGGGACGTACTTGTCGGAGTCGGCCTGCTCGGTATCCCAACCGCACGCAGCAGCCCAGCCAAGGTGGCACTCGAGCAGCTGGCCGACGTTCATACGCGAAGGAACGCCCAGCGGGTTGAGGATAACGTCGATCGGGGTACCGTCAGCCATGTAGGGCATGTCCTCGACCGGCAGAACGTTGCAGATAACACCCTTGTTGCCGTGGCGGCCGGCGATCTTATCGCCCTGCTGGATCTTACGACGCTGGGCGACGTAGACGCGCACCTGCTCGTTGACGCCGGGGGCCAGGTCGTCGCCGTTCTCGCGGCTAAAGCGGACGACGTCGATGACGCGGCCGTAAGCGCCGTGAGGCATCTTAAGGGAGGTGTCGCGGACGTCGTGGGCCTTGGCACCGAAGATGGCGCGCAGCAGGCGCTCCTCGGCGGTCAGAGCGCTCTCGCCCTTAGGCGTGACCTTGCCGACCAAGATGTCGCCAGGGCCGACCTCGGCGCCGATGCGGATGATGCCGTCCTCGTCGAGGTTGGCAAGCATGTCCTCGGAGAGGTTCGGGATCTCGCGGGTGATCTCCTCGGGGCCGAGCTTGGTGTCGCGGGCGTCGATCTCGTGACGGGTGATGTTGATGGTCGTCAGCAGGTCCTCGGCCACCAGGCGCTCGGACACGACGATACCGTCCTCGTAGTTAAAGCCTTCCCACGGCATGTAGGCCACGGTGAGGTTCTGGCCCAGTGCGAGCTCGCCGTGATCGGTCGAAGGACCGTCGGCCAGAGGCTCGCCCTGCTCAACGGTGTCACCGACGCGCACGAGCGGACGGTGGTTGATGCAGGTGGACTGGTTGGAGCGCTGGTACTTGGCCAGATGATACTCATCCATGCCGCCGGCATGCTTGACGATGATCTTGGCGGCGTCGGCAAAGATGACCTCGCCGGCGTTCTTGGCCAGGGTGACCTCGCCGGAGTCCAGAGCGGCGCGGCGCTCCATGCCGGTACCGACATAGGGAGCGGCGGGGTGAACCAGCGGCACGGCCTGACGCTGCATGTTAGCGCCCATCAGCGTACGCTTGGCGTCGTCGTGCTCCAGGAACGGAATCAGCGTGGCTGCGACGGAGAGCATCTGACGCGGCGAGACGTCCATGTAGTCGACGTCCTCGACGGGCACGTCGGCGGGGGCGCCGAAGGAGCCGTCGAAGTCGCGGGTACGGGCGATCACGGTGTGCGGACGGACGATCTTACCCTCGGCATCGGTCGTGATGAACTCGTTGGTCTTGGGATCGAGCGGCGTGTTGGCCGGCGCGATGACGTGCTTCTCTTCCTCGTCAGCGGTCATCCAGTCGATCTGATCGGTGGCAACGCCGTTCTCGACGCGACGGAACGGGGCCTCGATGAAGCCATACTCGTTGACGCGGGCGTAGAGGGCGAGCGAGCCGATCAGGCCGATGTTGGGGCCTTCGGGGGTCTCGATCGGGCACATGCGGCTGTAGTGCGAATTGTGAACGTCGCGGACGGCCGTCGGCACGTTGGTGCGGCGGCTGGAGCCGGACTTGTGGCCGGCAAGACCACCAGGGCCGAGTGCGGACAGACGGCGCTTGTGGGTCAGACCGGTCAGGGGGTTCGCCTGGTCCATGAACTGCGAGAGCTGCGAGGAACCGAAGAACTCCTTGATGGAAGCCACGATCGGACGGATGTTGATGAGCGACTGCGGGGTGATCTCGTCGATGTCCTGGGAGCTCATGCGCTCACGGACGACGCGCTCCATACGGCTCATGCCGATACGGAACTGGTTGGCGACGAGCTCGCCGACGGTACGGATGCGGCGGTTGCCAAAGTGGTCGATGTCGTCGACCTTGAAGCCCTGCTCACCAGCAGCGAGGGACAGCAGGTAGCGCAGCGTAGCGACGATATCCTCGTCGGTGAGCACCGTGACCTCTTCCTCGGTGGTGAGGTTAAGCTTCTTGTTGACCTTGTAACGACCGACGCGGGCCAGATCGTAGCGCTGCGGGTTGAAGAGCAGGCCCTCGAGCAGGCTGCGGGAAGCATCCACGGTGGGAGGCTCGCCCGGGCGCAGGCGACGGTAGATCTCGATGAGGGCATCCTCGCGGGTGAGGGCGGTATCGCGCTCCAGGGTGCGCTTGATCACATCGGAGTTGCCGAGCAGCTCGATGATGTCGTCGTTGGTGACGGCGATGCCAAGGGCGCGCAGAAACATCGTGGCGCTCTGCTTGCGCTTACGGTCGATGGAGACCATGAGCTGGTCGCGCTTGTCGACCTCAAACTCGAGCCAGGCACCGCGGGACGGGATGATCTGGGCCTTGTAGATCTGCTTGCCCGAATCCATCTCGGAGCTGTAGTACACGCCCGGGGAGCGGACGAGCTGCGAGACGACGATACGCTCAGTACCGTTGATGATGAAGGTGCCCTGATCAGTCATCATGGGGAAGTCACCCATGAAGACGAGCTGCTCCTTGATCTCGCCGGTTTCCTTGTTGGTAAGACGGACGTCGGTCAGAAGCGGAGCCTGATAGGTCATATCCTTCTCGCGGCACTCCTCGACGGTATGCGCGGGGTCGCCGAACTGATGCTCGCCGAAGGTAACCTCGAGAACATGGTTCTGGCTCTGGATGGGGCTGGATTCCTTGAACGCCTCACGAAGGCCCTCGTCCTTAAAACGCTCAAAGGATTCCCTTTGAACAGAGATAAGGTTGGGGAGCTCCATGGCCTCCGGGATTTTCCCGAAGCTGACGCGCTTGCGCTCAGTGGCAGTGTATGCGTAGGTCACCAGGTTTTTCCTCCTTCACGGAAATGCTCGGTGGGTTGGCGAGGCATAGCTTCGCCAGTTATCGCAACCTAATAGTTTATCAGGTACCGACCGTTGAGCAAGAAAAGCCTTGACGCGATTGAGTTTTTGGAGTAGCAAAGTTTTTCGACAGAAAACACGCAGGTAGATGCATGTGTATCGAACATCTGTTCATATATTTTCTGTGAACAGAGAGCCAACAATCGCAGCTCTTATAAAAAACGGGCGCAGACCGAAGTCCGCACCCGTAAATGTCGATGCCCGAAGGCTTACTTGCGCATCAAGCCGCCGCGCTCGTCGATGGCGTCCCAGAAGGCGCTTGCAAAGCGAGGATCGCTTGCAGCCATAAGAGCGTTGGTGGCCATCCAGCCAGACGGGGTACCGGTGTCGTAGCCCGACAGCGGGTCGATGACGACAGCGTACATGGCCTCGCGATCGAGCGAACGGGCCATAGCGTCGGTCAGCTGGATCTCGCCGCCCTTACCGGCCTGCTGGTCGGCCAGCAGGTCCATGACCAGTGGGCTCAGCAGGTAGCGACCGACGATGTACAGGTTGGACGGAGCCGCCTCGGGAGCGGGCTTCTCAACCAGACCGCCGATGCGCCAGACAGCGCCCGGCTCTGCATCGGCAACGTCCTCGGCACCCTCGAGCGAACCGACGCGCTCACCGGCGATAACGCCGTAGCGGCTGACTTCCTCGGGCGAGCAAGCAGCGACGGCGATAACCGAAGCGCCACCGTGCTCCTTGGAAACGGCGAGCATCTTGTCGCAGATGTCGCGGTTAGGCACAACGTAGTCGCCCAGAAGAACCAGGAAGTTCTCCCCTGCCACGGCGTCGGCAGCAGAGCGAATAGCATGGCCGAGGCCCTTGGGCTCGTACTGATAGCGGAAGTCGACCGGCATACCGCCAGCGTGGGCGACGGCATCGGCATAGGCGTTCTTGCCGCGCTCGCGCAGCAGGTTCTCGAGCGAGCGATCGGGCTGGAAGTAGTTCAGTAGCTCGGGCTTACCGGGAGAAGTAACGATGATGGCGTCGTCGACTTCCTCGGGGTCGAGCGCCTCCTCGACGACGTACTGAATGACGGGCTTGTCGAGCACCGGCAGCATCTCTTTGGGCGTGCACTTGGTGCCAGGCAGAAAACGCGTGCCAAGACCGGCGGCGGGGATGATTGCCTTCATGTTATTCAAAGATCCTTTCGCAGGCGCAAAAGCGCCCCATGCGTGCGGCACACAGCCGCAGACCAAATTGCGATACCTAAGCATCTTACCGCTGGAACTATATGTCGCTACAAGGCAGAGACAATTCTTCAGCAGGTCAACGCAAATTATTGCTCGAATGGTGCAATTTTATTGCCCAACGGCAGGGTGCCCGATACGACGCAAATCACAGAACATGGCAGTTTGAGCTACCGATGTCGAGGGACCGAAAAACAAAAAAGACGGGGCTCGCAATGCGAACCCCGTCTGCAAAGAAATCTGGCGAGAAAGCCTGATTACTTGAGGGTGACAGCAGCGCCAGCAGCCTCGAGCTTCTCCTTGGCAGCCTCGGCGTCCTCCTTCTTGGCACCCTCGAGAACAGCCTTGGGAGCGCCCTCGACGACCTCCTTGGCCTCCTTCAGGCCAAGGTTGGTGAGCTCACGGACGGCCTTGATGACCTGGATCTTGTTGTCGCCGAAGCCCTCGAGCACGACGTCAAACTCGGTCTTCTCCTCGGCCTCAGCAGCGCCAGCAGCGGGAGCGGCGACAACAGCGGCAGGAGCAGCGGCGGAAACGCCGAAGGTGTCCTCGATAGCCTTGACGAGCTCGGAAGCCTCGAGAAGGGTCATTTCCTTAAGAGCATCGATGATCTCATCGGTGGTAAGCTTAGCCATTTCTAAGTCCTTTCGGTTTCCGTGCGGATGCACGGAGATCAGTTAAAACACGACGCGAATGCGCCAGGGGTGCGGCGTTGCCGCCGCGGGTGAAAACAGCAACTAGGCTGCCTTCTGCTCGGAGACCTGCTGGATCGAACGAGCGAGACCAGAGGAAACGCCGTTGACGCAGACAGCGATGTCGCGAGCGAAACCGGAGATGAGACCGGCGATCTGGCCGAGAAGCTGATCCTTGGTGGGCAGCTCGGCGATAGCCTTAACATCATCAGCGGAAACGGCCTTGCCGTCGGAGATACCGCCCTTGATCTCAAGGACGCCCTTGGACTTAGCGGAGAAGTCCTTAAGGGCCTTAGCGGCCTCGACCGGCTCGGACTCGTAGAACACATAAGCGACGGGGCCGGCGAGGATCTCGTCGAGCTCGGGCTGCTCCTGGTTCTTGAGAGCGATCTTGACCAGGTTGTTCTTGTAGACCTTCATCTCGGCGCCGCACTCGCGAAGCTGATGACGCAGCTCCTGAGCCTGCTTAACCGTCAGACCGTTGTAGTTGACGACGAACAGACCGGCGTTCTCGGCGATACGGGACTCGATCTCTGCAACCTTGTCGATTTTGTACTGCTGGGGCATGAATTACACCTCCTCGAATTCTTTCCGGGCACGGTCCGCCACAAGGACGTGACGGGGGCATGTCCAAAAAGAAAGCCCCCGCGCTGCATGAGCGACGGGGGCGAGAAGACATATCTACTCGACCACCTCGGCTGGCGGGAAGTCCCATTAAGCTCGCGGGTAAGACCCGTTTGCGCCGGCTGTCTCTGGCAGCGGATTCGTGCGTGAACCGAAAGTATTATGGCGGGGACCCCGGCGTCGGTCAACGGCAACCCTGACTGCACACAATTCCACCATCTCGGCCGCGCCGCCAAAGGCCAGGCGCAAGCTTTTCGCTCGGTCAGGTCCTGGGCTCGCACGAAGAGCACATTTAGTGCTCTTCGGCTCGTGCGGAATCTACGAAAAGCTTGCGCCTGGCCTTTGGCGGCGCGGCCTGTGTTGACTTTGGGGCAGCCAGGGTTGCCGTTGGCCGGCGCGCCCCACGCATAACCCTTATGTCGGTGGGCTGATGTGTTGCATCCCTGAGGGCTACAAGGTTGAAATGAAGGTGGACAGGCGGCGGAGGCCTTCGTCCAGGTCTTTGTCGGAAACGCAGTAGCTGAGGCGGATGTGGCCTTCGGTTCCGAAGCAGTTTCCGGGAACTAGGGCTACGTTTGCCTCTTTGATGGCTTTGATGCAGAAGTCTTCGCTGGTTAGGCCGAACTTTTTGATGCTCGGGAAAGTGTAGAAGGCTCCTGCGGGCTCTACTACGTCGAGGCCCATGGCGTCTAAGGCTGCGAGTACGCGTTCGCGACGGGCTCGGTAGACTTCGAGCATGGGAGTTGGGTCGACGGTGAGGGCTCGGGCTGCGGCGTCCATTTCGAAGGAGACGGCGCTCGATACTAAGTATTGGTGGGCCTTTGCGATCTCGGCGATGACGGGGGCTGCGGCTGCGAGCCAGCCCAAACGCCAGCCGGTCATGGCCCAGGGTTTGGAGAAGCTCTCGATGACTACCGTCTGCTCGCGTAGCTCCGGGTGGCGCTGGGCAAAGCGCTCGTAGCCGTCCACGTAGACCAGGCGGTTGTATACATCGTCGCAGACCACGTAGATGCCCGCCTCCTCCGCCACGCGCGCCACGGCGTCGAGCGACGCCGTGTTGAGGATGCAACCCGTAGGATTGTTGGGCGAGCAGATGACGATGGCCTTGGTCGCCGGCGTCACGTAAGCACGAAGTGCGTCCTCGTCAATCTGGAATTGCGCAGGCTCCGTATCCAAAAAGACCGCCTTGGCGTGATTGGCCACGACGATGCTCTCGTACAGGCCAAAGGCCGGCGTGGGAATAATGACCTCGTCGCCTGGGTTGAGCATAGCCATGAATGCTGCCGACAGGGCCTCGGTCGCACCGTCGGTCAGAATGACCTCGTCCGCCGAAAACGTAAGGCCCGCATCCCCCATGTAGGCAGATAACGCCTCACGCAGGGCGGGGCGACCGTTGTTGGGCGGATAGTGCGTGTCGCCGCGGTCCAGTGCGGCGGTCACCTCGGCGCTAATCACATCGGGCGTGGGAAAATCGGGCTCGCCGAGCGCGAGCGCGATGCACCCCGGATGCTGGGCGGCGAGCGCGTTAATCCGACGGATGCCGGAGGGCTTGAGCGTGGCAAGCGAGGTATTCATGGGCAGACGCATGGCGTTCCTTTCGTAAGGGTTGCACTAGGATAGCGCGGCGAGGCGCTGCCAGACGGTGTAACCTAAACGGAAACCAACCGGAAAGGAGGCAGCATGGAGACGACCGCACGCGGCGATGTACCAAAAACACTGCAAACCATTGCGTATATCAGCATTCCCAATAGCGACGATCTTGAGTTTTTGCTCTGGGACCTGCAGGATGCCATCACCGCCTATGCACAGCTTTCCGGCACCGCACTCCCCCACCCGGTCGACTTGAAGGCAAATGACGCCGGCAGCGTTGCCGATGGCATCGTGCTGGCCATTGAAGATGTGGCTGACGATAAGACGTTGACAGCCATCGAGCAGGCGCTTGAGCGCTTTGGCGGTACGGGAACGCGTGTCTACGCCGCGATTCGAGCCGCACAACAGGGCACTGAGCAGGCGCGTGAGACCGCCGTTCGCCTGCACAAGGCATGTGAGCGCCATAACCAATTGTGGTGTGGCGGCGTTGCCATCTGCGCTGGCAGCGGCATTGCGGCGCTTCGTCGCTCCCCGCGCATGGGACTCTTGCGGCGACCGTTTTCGGAGGCCATGGACAAGCTCGTGGGCGCCGTTCGTATGGGGTGTTCCGTCGAACACGCGCAGAAGCTCAGTGGCGCCGCAACGGGCGGCGTCGACACCGACGGCATGGTGCGCGCCACGCCTGCACTGCCCACACCGATCTGGCACGCCGTTATGAGGCATCTTGCCGAGCACTCAAACTGCTAAATCGAAAAAGCCTGCCAATCAGCGGCGCCGCTCCAACGCTCGACAAGGCGTTCCAGACGCCACGCCGCATTGGCGGGACTTGTCGACGGCAGAACGATGGCCGGCAGCCCGGTGCGCTCTTGTAGATAGCGCTTGTAGAGCCGGCCAGCTGTACCACCGTTGCATATCACCTGCTCAATGGGAGCTGCGCCGGTAATGCGCTCGATATGTGCCGGCACAACGTTGCGGATGCTCGCGTCGCTCGAGCCCTTAATGTCGCAGCTCTCGATTGCATCCCACAGGGCCACGCCGCCGTTCAGCAGCATGGCCCGCTTGGCGGCAATGGAGGCATCGAGCGTCGCGGGCTCACCGCTTGCCAAAGGATCGCCCTCGTTGGGCGGCACAGGCATACCGAGGCACGTGGCCATCACACGCCAAAAGCGATTCTGAGGGTTGCCGTAATAAAAGGCATTAGCGCGCGACAGCACCGAGGGAAACGATCCGAGCACCAAAACGCGCGAGTGCTGGTCGAACACGGGCTCAAACCCATGCTCAATATGTTGATAGCCCTCGTCAGACGCTGCCATGGCCTAGGCCCTCAACAGATAGCGCACCTCGTAGGGCGCAAGCTCAAGGGAGCCCGCCAGCTCGACCGTGGGCACGCCGTCGGCAAGCAAATCGACAAAGGAGCCGTTGAGCTCGCCGGCGCCAAAGGTGTAAGGCTCGTCCACGGCGTTCACCGCCACGAGCACCGTCGCGTCGTCGCAGGCGCGCTCGAACAGCAGCTGCTTGTTCTGGATCACCACATTGCGATAGGCACCGTAGTTGAGAGCACGGGCCGCCGCGTCGTTTGCCGAGCGCAGGTGCGCCAGCTGCGTGATGAAGGCCGTCAGCTCGTTGGGCGCAGGCTCATCGAGCGCAGGGCGCAGCGCCCAGTCGCCATCGGGGCCGCCCTTTTCACCAGCAATTCCCCACTCGCTGCCATAGTAGACGCACGGAATGCCCGGCATGCCAAAGAGCATGCCATAGGCGGGACGCAGGCACGACTTGTCGGTGAGGATGCTCGCCAGGCGCGGCACGTCGTGGTTGTCGACAAACGACAGCAGGTGTTTGCCGCGGTAGATGCACCAGGGGTCGCCGCCAAACTGGCGATGCAGCGAATGGGCGATCTCGAACATGTTGACCGAGTTAAAGCTGGAGTACAGGCCCTTGTAGCACTCGTAGTTGGTGCAGGAGTCGAGCATCTCGTCGTTGACGATTTGGTTGTAGTCGCCGTGGAGCGTCTCGCCAATCAGCACAAAGTCGGGCTTGAGCTCACGGGCCGTACAAGG
>CABUAL010000056.1 GCA_902489515.1 uncultured Collinsella sp.
GCCGAGGAGACGCCTGCCGAGTCCAAGCCGGAGGCAACCGTCGAGGCCAAGCCCGCCGCCAAGACCACCACGCGCAAGCGCACGACGACAGCTAAGAAGACCACGGCAAAGGCCGCAACTCCCAAGGCGGAGACTAAGCCCGCTGCTGCCAAAGAGGAGCCCAAGGCCAAGGTAAAGGCCCAGCCGGTGCCGAAGGCCGCCGGGGTCAAGGCCGCCCCGAAGGCAGAGGCTAAGCCAGCGCCCGCCAAGGAGACCCCGGTCTCCCCCGCCGCTCCGGCAACGGAAAAGGCCCCGTCCAATAAGACGTCCGTCCGTAAGGCCACGGCCGCCCGCAAGCGCCGCTAGTCCGGACGATCCAAAACCAAATCCTCAATAAACAAGGGGTGTCATTCAGCGTGACACCCCTTGTTCTATAGATGGGTAAAACGATTTTCTAGGACAACCGTTCGCCGATGGTAAACGGATGTTGTTTATACATCCTGTGTACAACAGATATACTTATATCTTGTGCGTAAAGCCCATGGCCCGTAGGCCGTGATTCTATTGAACTGGACCGTACTATGAGATTGATACACAACAGCCGCCTACCGCAGTTTCGCACTCCGTTTGGCGCTGTGACCACAGGAACTACCGTTGCACTCTCGGTTATTTTGGAGGATGCCGATCCCAACCAGGCAACACTCACCCTGCGTACCTGGGTCGATGAAGTCGGCGAGACCCTGATTCCGATGGAGCACGAAGGCGATGGCATTTTTACCGGCGAGCTCAAATGCACTGAACCGTGTCTTGTGTGGTACAGCTTTATATGCAATATCGAGGGCCAGCCCGAGGTTCGCCTGGGCGCGCCCCAGGGCCGCACCGGCGGCGAGGGCGTAACCTACGACTACGCCGAGGTGCCGTCCTTCCAGATTACCGTCTACAAGCACCGCGAGAACCGCCCCACCTGGTACGAGCGCGGCATGGTCTACCAGATCTTCCCCGACCGCTACGCCCGTGACGAGCATTGGCGCGAGCGCACAATGGCCCAACTCGAAAAACGCGCAAGGGCATTCAGCGCCGGATGGTCGAGGACTGGAACGAGCCGCCCGTGTACGAGCGCGCCGAGGACGGCTCCATCAAGACCTGGGACTTCTACGGCGGCTCGCTCAAGGGCATCCAGGAAGACCTGCCCCGCATCGCCGAGCTGGGCTTTACGGCCATCTACCTCAACCCCATCTTTGAAGCCGCGAGCAACCACCGCTACGACACGGCCGACTACACCAAGATCGACCCGATCCTGGGCACCGAGCAGGACTTTACCGAGCTTTGCCAGGCAGCCGAGAAGCTGGGCATCTCCATCATCCTGGACGGCGTCTTCAACCACACGGGCGACGACTCGATATATTTCAACCGCTATGGCAACTACCCCGGCGTGGGTGCCTGGCAGAGCGAGGATTCGCCGTGGCGCGATGCGTTTACTTTCCACGAGGACGGCTCGTACGACTGCTGGTGGGGCGTGGGCAACATGCCGGCCATCAACGAGAAGTCCGAGCTGGTACGCGAGAGGCTCCTGGGCAAGGACGGCGTGATCCGCAAATGGCTGCGCGCCGGTGCCCATGGTTGGCGCCTGGACGTCGCTGACGAGCTTTCCGACGACTTCCTGGCCGAGATCAAGAAGGCCGTACTTGCCGAAAAGCCCGACGCACTGTTGCTCGGCGAAGTCTGGGAAGACGCCTCCAACAAGATAAGCTACGGTCATCTGCGCCGCTACCTGCAGGGTTCCGAGCTGGACTCTGCTATGGATTACCCCTTCCGTGACATGGTCATCGGCTTTTTGATGGGCTACAAGAACGCCTACGAGGCCGCCGAGGATATCGAGACCCTGCGCGAAAACTACCCGAGCGAGGCATTGTCCTGCGCGCTCAATCTGCTTTCGAGCCACGACCGTCCGCGCATCATCTCGGTGCTCGGCGGCGGCCCCGACGAGTCGCAGCTGCCCGAGTGCGAGCGCAGCAAATGGCGCCTGGACGAGAACTCGATGGGCCTGGCCAAGAGCCGTTTTTGGCTTGCAACGCTCATGCAGATGACCTTCCCCGGCGTGCCTTCGATCTACTACGGCGACGAGTACGGCCTGGAGGGCCTTACCGACCCGGGCAATCGCCGCACGCTGCCGACCAAGGACCAACTGCACGACTTCGACACGCTGGCTATTGTCAAGAACGCCTCCGCCGTACGCCGCGCACTGCCATTTATGATCGACGGCGAGATCAAGGCCTTCGCGCTCAACGACGAGGTGCTGGCATACAACCGCACGGGCAAGGATGGCGAGTGCGCGACGGTTATCATCAACCGCAGCCTGCGCAATTCGCACCGCGTGACGATTCCGGCGCTCGGCGAATGTGCAAGTGACGTGATCAGCGGCCACGAGTGCGAGATCCACAACGGTACGGTCACGCTCGATCTGTATCCGCTGGGCTCGTCGATCATCTATCACCATGCCGAGCAGCGCCTGCAGGAGCCGCTCGATCACGGCGCGGGCGTCGTGTGCCATATCACCTCGGTGCCCACCGACGACGGCAAGCCCGGCACGATTGGTGCGCCCACGCGTCGCTTTATCGACCATCTGGCCGCTATGGGCATGCGCTACTGGCAGGTTCTGCCTGTCAACCCGACGGACTTCTTCCGCTCCCCTTACGCTGGGCCTTCGGCCTTTGCAGGCAATATTGACCTGCTGCCCGAAAGCCAAGAGGAACTTGCGGACGACTTTGAGGCTTGGAAGGCCCGTGGCGGCGAAGATGCAGACCCGCTCTACACGGCGTTTAAGCATCGCAACGCCGATTGGCTCGAGAAGTACTGCGTCTACATGGCCGTTAAGAAGCATTTTGAAGGCGAATCGCGTCACGATTGGCCGGCCGATGTCGCGCGCTACAACGAGCATCTGATTGACGACAAGCGTTTCCACGACGAGGCAGAGCTGCAGGCGTACATGCAGTACCGCTTTGACCTGGCCTGGTGCGAGCTCATGAACTATGCGCACAAGAAGGGTATCGAGGTTATCGGCGACATTCCTATGTACGTTTCGGACGATTCAGCAGACGCATGGAGCGAGCCCGAGAACTTCTGGCTGTCCGATACCGGCAAGGCGATTGAGATTTCTGGCGCGCCCCCCGACAATTTTGCGCCCGAGGGCCAGGTGTGGGGCAACCCCACCTTCCGTTGGGATCACATGAAGGAGAACGGCTACCGCTGGTGGATGGACCGTCTGCGTCGCGCGTTCTCGCTCTACGATCGCGTGCGACTGGACCACTTCCTGGGCTTCCACAGCTACTTTAGCATTCCCGCAGGTAAGGCCTGCGCTGACGGCCGCTGGCTGGCGGGTCCGGGCAAGGATCTGTTCCAGACTGCCTATGACGAGCTGGGGCCGCTCAACTTTATCGCCGAGGACTTGGGCTACCTGACGCCCGGCGTTCGCGCCATGGCTTCGACCTGCGGCTTCCCCGGTATGGACGTGCTGGAGTTTAGCGATTACGACGTCCGTAACGGCGTGTATCCCACGCCGGGCAAGATTCTGTACACCTCGACGCACGACACCTCGACGCTCGCCGGCTGGTGCACGCATTCATTTGCGGGCGGCGACGAGCCGAGCGGCATTGCATTGGCAAGCGAGCTCATGGGCGATGCCCTGGCAAGCGATGCTCCGCTCGTTATGATGCCGCTGCAGGACATACTGGGGCTGGGCGACGATGCACGTATGAACGTGCCGGGTGTGGCCACAGGCAACTGGACATGGCAGGCGCAGGAAACCGCCGTTGCGGCAGCCGAGGAGAAAACTGCGAAGCTCCTGCGCAACACTCATAGATTCTGGGGCGAAGCGTGATAAAACCCCCGATATAGGGTACAGTTACAGCTGTTTGAATTTTTGCGGGCAGAGCGATCTGCCCGCTTTGTGCTGAAAAGGAAGTATTATGGCGCGCTACGATTACAAGTGCTCGAGCTGCGGCAACGTGTTTGAGGTTGAGCATCCCATGTCCGAGACCCCCGAGGTCGTGTGCCCGAACTGTGGCGCTCCGGCCGCCAAGACGTTCTCAGCCAGCGGCATTAAGTTTGAGGGCAGCGGCTTCTACAACACCGACCAGCGCAGCGGCGGTTCCAGCACCAGCGCCACCAGCGGCTGCTGCGCCAACTGCCCGCACAGCCACTAGAAACCAATCAACCCCGCGACCGGCACCGATCGCGGGGTTGATTCGTTAGCTGCCCAGGTTTCCTTATGAGTTGCGGTGAAATAAGGACTGTTTGGCGGGCAGAAGCCGCTATTCAATCCCTATTTCACCGCAACTTAGTAGTTAGTTGCGGACCAGCCTAGCGCAGAAGTGGCCGTCGTAGGAGTCGGCGTTAACCGGCACGCTTTGGAAGAGGCCTCGATCGTTCTGGCGTACGGATACGAGCTTCTTGGCCTGATCGAACTCGGGGAGTTGCAGAATCTGTGCCTCGGAGAGCGGCGCCACGCTAAAGCCGGCACCCTCGGAAGAAGCAAGGAACGCGTCCACCACCTGCGTGTTCTCCTCGTCGAAGACCGAGCACGTCGCATAGATGAGCTCGCCACCAGCAGCCACGCGCGCAGCGGCTTCCTTGAGCATCGTCAGCTGCAGCTTGGGCAGCTCAACCGTCACATCCTTTTCGGTCAGGCGCCACGGAATCTCTGGATGACGACGCATGGTGCCGGTGCCAGAGCACGGCGCATCGATAAAGACTGTGTCGAACTTAACCGGCTCGCCAAGCATGGCATCAAACGATGTGAGCACTTCATCAAGCTCGCAAGCATCGCCCGAAACCGTACGAACGCCCTGAATACCGGCCTTATGCAGGCGAGCGAGATTAAGATCGCACTTGCGATCATGCAAATCGAGCGCCGTATGCTGACGCTCATAGCCCGCACGCTTGGCCTGACACATCATCACATAGGTCTTAGTGCCACGACCGGCACCAATCTCAAGGCAGCTTCCAGGACGCGTGGCAGCTGTGGCGATAAGCTGCGCGTTGAGGTCAGATGCCACCGCGGCAGCACGCTCAAACACACCCGAAGCAACAGTAACCTGGGCATCAACCGGGGCATGGCAGCCCGGGAAGACAGGCGCGACGAGCTGCGAGATATACGGATCGGGCTTAGTCGCAAAGGCGTTCTCATGCAGGGCCAGCGGTGCGGGGGCCAGATTGCCGGCAAAGTTAAGTGCACCCTCTGGCGTGTCAAACGACGCCATAATGCAAGCGCACAGCCAGCGAGGAAGACCCATCAGACGCGACAGACGAACCAAGCGTCGCTCAGACTCATCCACATCGGACGCAGTAGCAAAGTCCTCAACATTGTCTGAAACCTTATGGAGTACAGCATTGGCCAAGCCAGCGGCGGACTTAGCACCGCAGCGAACCAGCTCAACTCCCTGACTTACGGCAACGCGGCCAGGCGTATGCAGGTAGAGCATCTCGAAGGCCGAGATACGAAGCGCCATGCGCACACGCGGCGCAACCTTTTTGGGCTTATCGAGAAACTGGTCGAGCAGCTCGTCCAAAATACCCTGCGTGGCGGCCACACCCAGCGCCAAGCGGGCGGCAAAAGCGGAATCGCGCTGGTCAATAGCCTTGGCCGATGCGCGAGTGGACAGCACGTCACGCGCATACATGCCGCGGCGATCGGCCTCCATTAGCACATCGAGCGCAAGTTTGCGCGCGGGAGACAGCTTGCTCATGACAAAACACCCCAGATAAGATCGGCGCCTTGCAGCCCAGCAGCCCAAGCAGAAGCGGCCATGGCACGCTTGCCATCGGGCTTAACCTCGAGCAACTCAACCGGGCCATCGGAAAGACCAAGGTAGACGCGCTTGGCTTGAACAGCAACAGCGCCTTCGCCAAGCGACACATCAGCCGGCTCAGCATCGAGCACGCGAACCGACTTGCCGGCAATCACACAACGAGCGGGAGCGGTGTCGGACGAGGCAAGCACATGACGCACACAATCAAGTGCCGCCATCTGAGGGTCAAGACGCATCTCCTGCTTAGAAATCTTGGCAGCATGGGTAACAAGCGACTCATCCTGTTCAATCCACACGGCGGTGCCATCGGCAAGCGAAGGAAGCGTATCGGCAAGCAGTTTGCCGCCAAGCTCACCAAGCTCCATGGTCAGCGCCTCAGCATGCTTACCAGCAACCAAGGTCGAGGCCTGCGCACAATAAGCGCCGGTATCCACGCCATGCCCAATACGCATAATGGAAACGCCGGCAACCTCATCACCAGCGAGAATCGCACGCTGAATGGGAGCAGCCCCACGCCAACGAGGCAGCAAGGACGCATGAACATTCACAATACCAAGCGGCGCCATATGCAGCACGTCATCCGGCAAAATGCAACCATAGGCAGCCACGCAGAAAATGTCAGCCTGGGCAGCCTTA
Source organism: uncultured Collinsella sp. (assembly GCA_902489515.1). Taxonomy (GTDB): domain Bacteria; phylum Actinomycetota; class Coriobacteriia; order Coriobacteriales; family Coriobacteriaceae; genus Collinsella. Next base: position 6,423 of record CABUAL010000056.1, read on the forward strand.
AGCGCCTCAACGACCTCAGGCGTCATACGATTAGCCTCAACAACCGGCAACCCCAGCTCAAGCGCTTTAGCCTTAACAGGAGACGGCTCCAGCTTCTTACCACGCCCGCGAACAGCATCAGGACGAGTAACAACAAGCGCAATCTCGTTACCAGCCTCAACAAGCGAAACCAGCGAAGGCACAGCAAAATCAGGCGTACCCATAAACACAATACGCATAAAGAACGTCTCCCCTCAACCAAAGCCGAGACGGCTACAAATAGCGGCGGAAAGCCAAGTCACCAGCCCATCCGCAATAACATTTCAACAAAAACAAATATACCCAAAACCAAAGAAAGAGCCGCATAAAAGCAGCCCTCCCAACAAAGCACCTATCAGCGAAGACGCCCCTCCCTGGCCCGACGGCACCCGGGCGAAACGAAGAGCGACAACGTAGTCCCTGGGATGGGGCCCACACATATCGTCCCGCGCGCAGTTTCGCAGCGCAGCGAGAATGTTTGAGCACGGGATGATATGTGTGGGCCCCATCCCAGGGACGGACAATTAACCTATTCGGTCTCGCCCGGTCGAGCGCCGCGGGCCAGGGCGTCCTGGTACTCCTTGACGGCCTTGAGCCTCTGCATGGGCTTCAGCCGCTCGAACATGGTATTGCCATGCAGGTGATCGATCTCATGCTGCAGGCACACGCAGAACAGGTCGCCCGTGGCCTCATAGCGAATCAGGTTAGCATCCAGGTCGTACGCTTCAACGACAACGTGATCGGGACGCTCGATCTCGCAGCTAATGCCGGGAATGGACAGACAGCCCTCGCTAAACGGCACCAGATGGTCGCTCTGCTCAACAATGACAGGATTAATGAGCACGTACGGGTCGTAGTCGTTCTTGTCGCTGTAGTCGCAGTCGATGGTAACGAGCTGGATAAGCTCGCCGATCTGCGGGGCGGCAAGACCGCAACCGCCGTTCTCGAACATCATCTTCTTCATCTTCTCGGCAAGTGCCTCGATCGCCGGGGTGATCTCTTCGATGACGGCGCACTCCTGGCGCAGACGAGGGTCGGGCGACAGTACGATTCCGTTGGCTTCCATGGCCATCCTTTCGGGTTGTTACATCAAATCATAGGCGTCGACGTCAACGCTCGCGCTCACGCCGCGCACGGAGCCCACCTCTTTTAGGCAGGCGTCGATATCATCAGAGACATGGTACCCTACCGGCGACTTCACAAGCAGATGGAAGCGGTAACGGTCCTTGGCTCTCTCGATTACACACGAAGCCGGGCCCAGCACCTGCGGCACAGCGCTCCCCGCCCGCAAAAAGTCGGGCGCGGCGGCATGCCAGCGGCGTTTGAGAAGCTTCGCGATGCGCCCGATGTAGTCCTGCGCGTCGTCTCGTGTCGCCGACCACACAAGGATGTTAACCAGGCGCACAAACGGCGGATAGAGCGCGTCGCGGCGCTGGTCCAGGTCGTAGTCGGTAAAGATTGAGCGGTCGTGCTCGGCGACGGCTCGGATAACCGGATCCTCGGGCAGATAGGTCTGAATGATGACCTCGCCGGGGCGGTCGCCGCGACCGGCGCGGCCCGCCACCTGCTCCAGCAGATCGTAGGCGCGTTCCCCTGCCCTAAAATCGGGCAGCTTGAGGGCAAAGTCGGCATTGACCACGCCCACGAGCGTGACCTCGGGAAAGTCGAGACCCTTTGCGATCATCTGGGTGCCCAGTAGCACGGCGCAATCGGCGGCATCGAACTGCTCAAGCAGCTTTTTGTGTGCGTCCTTGCCACGCGTGGAATCGGCATCCATGCGGATGATGGCGACGTCCTTGGGCAGCATCTGCTGCAGCGCGTCCTCGATCTGCTGCGTGCCCAGGCCCATCTTGGCTAGATAGCGGCTGCCGCACTTGGGGCAGCGACTCGTGGGCGCTGGGTACGGCTGCACACGCCATGACGATCCGCAGGTGTGGCACTGCAGCGTATGCGTGCGTTCATGGTACGTGAGCGCGGTGGAGCAATGGTTGCAGGTGGGGACGCAGCCGCACTCGCGGCACATCAAGAAGGGCGCAAAGCCGCGACGATTATGGAGCAGCACGGCCTTCTCGCGGCGTTCGACAACGCGCTCCAAGCCTTCCATCAGCGGTTTTGAGAACATGGAGCGGCTTCCGTGCGCGAACTCACGACGCAGGTCGGCAATGCGGACCATAGGCAACACGGCGTGCCCCGGGCGCTCAGGCATCTCCACGCGCGTCCAAGTGGCGCCGTTGTACGTGCCGCGGCGGCAGCGGTCGAGGGCCTCAGCAGAGGGCGTGGCCGAACCCAGCACGAGCGGGCAGCGATAGCGGCGCGCCATCTCGGCCGCCACCTCACGCGCATGGTAGCGCGGGCTGGAACCCTGTTTGTAGCTGGTCTCGTGCTCCTCGTCGATGATGATGAGACCGAGGTCGCTGAGCGGGCAAAAGAGCGCCGAACGTGCGCCGACGACCACGCGGGCCGCACCGCTGGCGACCATATCCCACTGGTCGAGGCGCTCACCGGCCGAAAGGCGCGAATGGAACACGGCGACCGTCTCGCCAAA
>CABUAL010000057.1 GCA_902489515.1 uncultured Collinsella sp.
GAACGTGCGCCTGGCCGCCGATAACGGCAACGTTGCGCTCGCCGTCGTTGGCGATGGCCTGGGCGCGCAGCTTGGGCAGCACGGCGGTCATGGCCTCGCGGGCGGCCTTGAGCTTGCTGGCGCGGATCTGGGCGCCCTCGGGCTCGTAGAACGCACGCTCGCAGGCACGACCGCAGGGATGCGGGCAGATGGTGCCGGTAATAAACGGCAGGGCGTTGCGCTCGATGATAATGTTGAGTGCGTCCTCGTAGCGGCCCTCGTCAACAGCCGCCAGGTAGGCGGGAATGTCCTGCTGGATGGGGCAGCTCGTGCGGCACGGCGTGGTAAAGCAGTCGGAAAGCGGGCTCTTGCCGGCAACCTTGCGGTCGGGCAGCGGGCGCAGCGGCTTCTTGTAGAGCGGATTGGTGAGCGAGTCGGTCTGGATCGCGGTCACAGCCTCGAGAGAGACGCCCGCGAACGGCTTGCCATCCAGGTCGGTAAACTCGCCGGCCATCTGGCTAAAGCGCTCGTAGCCACCGGGCTTGAGCACGTCGGTCGCCAGGGTAACGGGCCAAATGCCGGCATCGTACAGGGCACGGATGTTGTAGACCGTGGCACCGCCGGAGTAGCTGATGCGCAGCTTGCCATCGAACTGCTCGGTAATGCGGCGGGCGGCCTCGATGGTCAGCGAGAACAGCGAACGGCCCGACATGTACATCTCGGTGGAAGGCAGCTCGTTCCTCGTCACGTCGACGGGGAACGTGTTGGTCAGCTTGACGCCAAACTCCAGGCCGCGCTCGGCACACAGGGCAATCAGGCGCTCGAACATGGGCACGGCGTCGGACCACTGCAGGTCCTCGCGGAAGTGCGTATCGTCGAAGACGATGTAGTCAAAGCCCAGCTCGTTCAGACGCTGGCGGGCAAACTCATAGCCCAGCAGCGTGGGGTTGCACTTGATGTAGGTGTTAAGGCCCTTCTCGATAATCAGATAGGTCGCGATGCGCTCGATCTCCGCCGGCGGGCAGCCGTGCAGGGTGGACTCGGTGATGGAGTTGGAGACGCGCGCCGGGATGGACTCGACAAACGCGGCATCGACATGCTCAAACTTGTCCAGGTTGGCGAGCGCCCACGTGCGGCACTCGTTCCAGACGTCGGAGCCGCTGGCGTCCTTCATGCCCTCGATGTAGGCATCGACCTTGGGGCTCTTGATGCCCTCGAGGTCATAGCCCACCGACATGTTAAAGACAAAACCGTCCGGGCTGCCCAGGCCGTACTCGCGAGCGATCAGGTGGCAGGCAAACCATGCCTTCACGTACTCGGCAAAGGCCTGCGGAACCTCGAGCTCGGTCGACCACTCGCAGTTGTAGCACTCGTCCTGCGCCACGATGCAGGGTTTGTTCACACACTTGGAGAGCTCCTCGCCGTCCATAACCTGGACGGTCTTGAGCTCAAAGAAGCGGGAACCGGCCACGTAGGATGCCACGATGTTCTGGGCAAGCTGCGTGTTGGGGCCGGCGGCCGGGCCAAACGGAGTCTCGATGCGCTCGTCAAAAATGGGAAGCGCGCCCTCCTGGTTGGTCGTGACCATCTTACGCACGCCAAAGATGGCGTCCTGGGCCTTGTGCTCCTCGATGATCCAGTTCATCAGCTGCGAAAACGGGATCGGCCTCATGATGTCGCTCATAGTGAGCTCCTCTCTGTAACGCCCGGCGAGACCGCGCGGCGGGCGCAAATACGGTGTAGCGCTAGCACAGCGCCGGCGACCCCGCGGAGGTCGCCTATACGCGCGTCGGATGCGGCGAAACATCCGACGCGCGTGAATCTACTTGTAATTAGTAGGCGCGATCGTTGAGCGTGCTCCAGAGCTTCTTGGACTCAGCCATGGTCCACGCGTTGATCTTGTCCTCATCAATGCCAACGAACTCGCGATCCTTGTACAGGACGCGGCCGTTGATGATGGTGGTGCGGCAGTTTTTGCCCATCATGCCAAAGAGCATGTGACCGTCGATGTTCTCCTCGCTCAGCGGCGTAAAGGGCTTGTAGTCCATAACGATGACGTCGGCGGCAGCGCCGGCCTCGAGCACGCCGAGCTTGCGATCGAAGTACTTGCTCGCCATCTTGGCGTTGTTCTCGAAGAGCATCGTCATGGCCTCGCACCAGCCCACGTTGGGCATGGCGGCGTTGTGGCGCTGAATGATCAGGAAGACCTTAAGGCTCTCGAGCATGTCGTGGGTGTAGGCGTCGGTGCCCATGCACACAGGGATGCCGCGGCGGAAGAACTCGAGCACGGGGGCGCAGCCCACGGCGTTGCCCATATTGGATTCGGGGTTGTTGACGAGCCAGGTGCCGGACTCCTTGACGATATCCATCTCGGCAGGCGTCACGTGGATGCAGTGACCCAGCATGGTGTCGGGACCCAGCAGGTTGTGCTGCAGCAGGCGCTCGACGGGGCTGATGCCGCCGCGGTTGAGGCGGGAGTCCCAAACGTCATTCATGCCCTCGCACACATGGATGTGGAAGCCGGTCAGGCCGTTGTTGGCCTCGGCCATCTTGTCCATGGTCTCGTCCGACAGCGTAAAGGTGGCGTGACCGCCAAACATGGCGGCGATCATGTGGTTGTCGTTATCGCGACGCTCCTTGGCGGCCCACTGGGCAAATTCGGCGTTCTCGGCAATGGCCTGGTCGCATTTTTCCTGGCCGCGGCGATCGGAGACCTCGTAGCACAGGCACGAACGCATGCCCAGCTCCTGAGCTGCATCCTTAATGGTAAAGAGGCTTCCCGGGATCTCGCAGAAGCTCGCATGGTGATCGAAGATCGTGGTGACGCCATCGCGGATGGAGTCAAGAATCGTGGCATAGGCGCTGGCCTTGGTGCCGTCGAGCGTCAGGTTGTCGTCGATCTTCCACCACTGCTGCTCAAGATTCTCCAGGAAGTTGGTGGGGTTGCAGCCCTTAATGGCAAGGCCGCGGGCCAGACCCGAGTAGATGTGGGTGTGGCAGTTGATGAGTCCGGGCATGATGAGGTTGCCCTGGGCGTCGACGTACTCGGCATCCGGGTACTTGGCCTTGAGCTCGCACTCGGGGCCCACTTCGACGATCGTATCTCCGTCAATAGCGACCGCACCGTTGGGAATGAACGGAGTCTGAGCGTTGCGGGTAAAGACGGAACCGTTAGCGACCAGAAGCATAAATGCTCCCTTCAACATCAGGGGCGGGGTTTGACACCTCTGACATGGCGGAAGTGCGAAGCGCCGGCCTACACCGGAAACGGGCCCTCTCCCGTCAACGCTTCACCAAAGGGACAAGCCCTTTGAAGTGCGGCTTGGCGCCGCATGACGTCGGCGGACGAGGCGATGCGCCCGCCGACGAATAGCACCGAATTGGTTACTTCTTGCTCTCGGGCAAGACCAGATCCACGGCAGCGTCCTTGGCGGCATCGATGTGCTGAGCCACGACCGGCGTCTGCGGAAGGATCAGGTTAAGGACAATGGCCATGATGGCGGTGGGGGTTACGGCATTGGAGCCGATGACGGTGGACACCCAGGCGGGCATGCCCTCGCCGGCAAGGCAACCGCTGGCCATCCAGATACCCAGGCCAAAGACGACGGAGGTGCCGACGATGGTGGTGGTGCGCTGCGTGAGGCCCTCGCGGGTGAACATGCGCACGCCGTTCATGGTGATGGTGCCAAAGACGCCGACGGTCGCGCCGCCGATGACGGGCTGCGGGATGGCGGAAAGGACGGCAGAGAGCTGCGGGAACAGACCGGCGATGGCAAAGACGGCCGCGATGATCACAAAGACCCACTTGTTGACGACCTTGTTGGAGCAGATGATGCCCACGTTCTGGCCAAGGGCGCTGGTGGGAAGACCGCCCAGCAGGCCGCCGACCATAGAGGTGAGGCCCTGGGACACGATAGCGCCGGAGAGCTCGCGCTCGGTGGGCATACGGTCGATGGAGCCCAGGCAGGCGGCGGAGACGTCACCGATAACCTGGATGGCAACCATGGGGAACACGACGGCGAGGGTAATGCAGACCTCGGGATCAAACTCGAGCGCATAGGGCATGAGCTTGGGAAGGGCGAAGACCTGAGCGGTGGCAACGCTGGAGAAGTCGATCATGCCAAAGGGAATCGAAACGATCATGCCAACGATCATGCCAAAGAACACGGATCCCAGCTTGAGCGTACCCTTGCCAAAGTTGGCGAGCGCAAAGACCACGGCGAAGGTGATAAGAGCGACGCACCAGGCCTGCGGGGTGCCCCACAGCGGCGTACCCATACCGCCGGCCATATACTTGACAGCCGTGGGATAGAGAGAAACGCCGATGGAGAAGATGACCGTACCGGTCACGACAGGCGGGAACAGCCACTTGATCTTGCTGTAGGCCAGACCAAAGAGGACCGCGACGGCACCGCCGACAATCTCGCCGCCCAGCAGCGCACCAAAGCTAAAGCCCGAGGCACCCATGGCCTGCAGGGCCGGCAGGAACGCGAACGAAACGCCCATGACGATGGGCAGGCCGCCGCCGATGCGACGGAAGGGAGCGAAAGCCTGAAGGGCCGTGTCGATCGCCGAAAGAATGAGCGCAACCTGGATGATGTCGGTGCTCTGCTGGCTATTAAAGCCGTAGACGCCAGCCATGATGACAGCCGGGGTGATAATACCGGCAAACGAAGCCAGTACGTGCTGAAGGGCACACGGGATCATTTCCTTAACGGGAGGCATGCCTTCACGAGTGAACAGGGCTTCAGTGCCGTTCGTAACCGTCTCCTGGGTCATTTGACCACCAATCCTCGAAATAGTTGTTTTCGCATCTAACGCTCTATTGTGACGCAGTGCGGGGTTGAGGTTGTGCCTTCGTTGCATATCGTATTAAAGATGATTCTCATTCTCAATAATAATTTTTTGTTATCATACTATTCTTGAGCTGAGACAATGCATTTCCGCAGGTCAGGAAAGTGTCTGGTCAAAATAACATCTAACTTTTCTTTTGGTCGACCGTTTACCGCCAAATTCCTACCGTTCGTCTGTATTACGCAATGTACCTGCGAATATGCGAGATGAGGAATGGCGTGTTACCATGAGAAAAAATTGTTATGAACATTTCCGATTTCACCCCAAGGAGTTGCCCGTGAACGAGACCGTACGTCGCTTTTTGCCGATGGTCGATTTCCTGGAGCAGATACTCGGTAAGAACAGCGAAATCGTGCTGCACGATTTCTCGGATCCCGACCACGCCATCGTCGATATCCGCAACGGTATCGTGAGCGGCCGCAAGGTCGGCGGTCCCGCTACCGATCTGGCACTCAAGATCATGCACGACGCCAAGTATCGCGACCTGCCGTTTATTACGGGCTACGAGGGCCGCGGTGCCGGTGGCAAGACATTGGAGTCAGCGACGTACTTTATCCGCGAGAATGACGAGATCGTCGGCATGCTCTGCGTCAACACCGATCTTTCCACGATACGCTCCATCAACGCCATGACTCAGCAGCTCATGGCCTGCTTCGACGCTGTGCCAAGGCAGGCGGAGCCCGCGTCTATCGAGGTCGAAAGTCTTTCGGAGTCTACGCAGGAGCTCATCGACCGCAGTATTTCCGAGTTACTGAGCGCGCGCGGGCTGGATGTAGCGTCGCTTGGTCAGAGCGACCGCGTGGACGTCATTCGCCACCTCAACGGCAACGGAGTGTTCATGCTCAAGGGTGCCGTGGCCTGCGCCGCCACCGCACTGGGCATCTCGGAGCCCAGCGTCTACCGCTACCTGCAAAAAGTCCGCAAGGAGGGCTAACCCGCTGATCCCTTGGGGACGGAGGAAAACGGATCATTTTGCCGCATCGCCTGACAAAAGACCCTGCAGTTCACACGCGCTGCAGGGTCTTTTTGCATGTCATGTTTAGTTGTTGCCAACGCCTTAGAGAGCGGCGACGACCTCGATCTCAACCAGACCGCCGGCCGGAAGGGCGGCAACCTGGAAAGCGCTGCGCGCGGGGAACGGAGCCTCGAACTTGGAAGCGTAGATCTCGTTCACGGCAGCGAAGTCGGCGATGTCGGCCAGGTAGACCGTGGTCTTGACGACATCGGCAAAGGTGGCGCCGGCAGCGGTCAGCAGCGCCTCGACGTTAGCAAGGGACTGCTTAGCCTGGGCCTCGACGCCCTCGGGCATCTTGCCGGTTGCGGGGTCGATGCCCAGCTGGCCGGACAGGAACACCATGTTGCCGGTCTGGATGCCGGGGGAATACGGGCCGATGGCTGCGGGTGCGTTATCGGAAGACACGACGGTCTTGCTCATGTTTTTCTCCTTACGATCAGATAGAGAGCGTGAGCGCGGCGTTCACACCGGGAGGCACAATTCGGTCTGAACACCGCGCTTGATTTGGGATGGTACTCAAGGTTTCCGCGCGATGCAAGATTATTATCACGTTGCAAGAATAATTTATCGCCCAACGGCGCCTGTCGGCCGCTGAACGGCATGACCGGACGGTGAAGTTCGAAATGATCCGTTTCCCTCCGTCCCCATCGGATCAGGTAATCCATAGGGGACGGAGGGAAACGGATCATTTTTGCTGCAAAGGCTGCTGAAGACTTTATCCTGCTTGGGCCACAGGGCTCGTCCATCGCAACAGCACCACTATACTTTTTAAGCATCTGAGCATTTTGAAAGGCAGGATATGACCGCAACCGCCAGTCGAACCACCAACCGCAGACCCGAGCTTTTGGCGCCCGCCGGAGGACCCGAGCCCTTTGCCGCCGCACTCGCCGCCGGGGCAGACGCCATCTACTGCGGCATGGGCAGCTTCAACGCCCGCCGCAAGGCCACCAACTTTACCGACGAGGCCTTTGAGCAAGCCTGCCGCGCCGCACATCTAGCCGGGTCGCGCGTCTACGTCACGGTCAACATCGTCATCAAGCAGTCCGAGATGGGCGATGCGCTGCAACTCATCCATCGCTGCTCCACGCTGGGCGCCGACGCCTTCATCATCCAGGACTGGGGCCTGTTCTTTGAGGTCAAGCGCACGATGCCCGGCATCGAGACGCACATCTCAACCCAAGCAAACATCCACGACGACCGCGGGACCGTGTGGTGCCGCGAGCAGGGCGCCGACCGTGTGACCCTCTCTCGCGAGCTTTCCATCGACGAGATTGCCGCCATTCACAAGGCCGCGCCCGATGTGGACCTCGAGGTCTTTAGCCACGGCGCCATCTGCTTTTGCTACTCGGGCCTGTGCCTGCTGTCGAGCTTTGCCATGGCGGGCCGCTCGGCCAACCGCGGCATGTGCGCCCAGCCCTGCCGCCTGCCTTACGAACTGATTGACGAGAACGGTCGCTCGCTCTCCCCTGCCGGTCGCGAGCGCGCGCTGTGCCCGCGCGACACCAACACTTCGCAGCTTGTTCGCCGTCTGTATGACGCCGGCGCCGCATCGCTCAAGCTCGAGGGCCGCATGAAGGCCCCCGATTACGTGTATTCCATCGTCGACGTGTATCGTCATCAGATTGATGACATGCTGGCCGATGTTTCGACCTCCAAGGGTGAGGAAGCCGCCCGCCAGCGCCAGCTCAAGCGCTGCTTTAACCGCGACTTTACGCACGCCTATCAGGACGGCACCTCGGGCGACGAAATGATGAGCTACGAGCGTTCCAACAACCGCGGCCAGATCGTGGGCACGGTGCTGGGCAGCCGCCTAGCCAACCGCGATGTGCGCGGCCTCAAGCCCGATGACCGCCGTCGCCGCGCCGCCATCGCCCGCATTGAGCTATTTGAGCCCGTAGGCAAGGGCGACCTGCTGGAGCTTCGTCACGATGACGAGTTTGACCAGTTCCTGACCACCATCGCCACCGAGGATGCCGCGGCGGGCGACATCATTGAGTGCCGCGTGCCCCGCAGCATGCCCGAGGGCTGCCGCGTCCGCGTGATTCGCAGTCAGCGTGCCATCGACGCCGCCGGCGCCGCGCTCAAGCGCGACGTGCTGCGACGCCGAGCTGTTGATGTGTCTGTCGTGGCGCGCCTGGGCGAGCCGTTTACCGTCACACTCACCTGCTGTGACAACCCCGCGCTCACCGCCACCGCCACAGGCTTCACCGTCGAGGCAGCCAAGACCCGCGCCGTCGAGGCGGCAGACCTGGTTGAGCATGTGGGCCGCATGGGCTCCTCGCCCTTTGAGGCTGCGAGCTTTGACGTTTCGCTCGACGCCGGCTGCGGTATGGGCTTCTCCGCCGTGCACAAGGTGCGCGCCGCCGCCTGTAAAGCATTGGAGGAGGCCATTCTGGCGCCGTACGAGGAACGCGCGAAAACGCTCGAGTTGCCGGTGCTCGACAAATGTACGCGCGCCATGCCCGAGCATTACCGCGATGAGCCGCAGATCTGCGCCACCGTCACCACGCTCGAAGCCGCCGAGGCAGCTCGTGCCGAGGGCGCCACGCGCATCTACATGACCACCGATGCGCTCGAGGCTGTCGGACTCTCCCCTGCCGATGCATTTGAGCAGGGTATCGTGCCCGTACTCGACGAGGTCTGCCGCGCCGTCGACCACGAGCGCGTCGATCCTTGGATCAATGCCGGAGCCACCGTCGCCGTCGGCAATATCTCCGAGCTCGCCGTAGCCGCGCATGCCGGCGCCACGGCCGAGATTCGCTCTTGCCTGCCGGTGCACAACATACCCTGCATGGAGGCGCTTGCCGAGCGCGGAGCCGGCGCATTTTGGCTCTCGCCCGAGATCACGCTCGACGAGATTGCCTCGCTCGGCGCCGCCGCGCCCGCGGCTCTGGGCATCACCGTCTTTGGCCGTCCGCGCGTTATGACGAGCGAACACTGCATTCTGCAGGTTGCCAACGGCTGCATCCACGATTGTGCCAACTGCCGCCTGCGTGCTCGCAAACTCTCGCTCAAGAATATCGACGGCAAGGTCATGCCCGTCCGCACCGACATCCACGGCCGCTCTCGCCTGTACGACGCCTACCCCATCGACCTC
>CABUAL010000058.1 GCA_902489515.1 uncultured Collinsella sp.
CGGTAGGTTCTCGGGGACAATTCCGCGGTCGATGAGGCTGCCACGCACGCTTGTGTTGTTCTCGACGTGCTCTTGCTTGATCTGGTCCAGACCGTACAGGTCGTGTTCCTCGGCGTTGAAGGCCGTCATCGAGTTCGTAAGGTCCTTTGCTTTGATGAGGACATCGGCTAACCTGTCCGCCAATGCCGCGCTCTTGGGTACGCCGAGCTGCTGCTTCATTTCCGCCGTGCTTCTGCCGCCGAATAACGCTTCATCGCCCTTCGACTTGATGATCGCGAATCCTTTGGAGTCAACGCCGCGTTTGAACGCAATACCCGAGAGCTGTTTCTCTGAATCGGATAGCGAGTGGCGCGCCTGCAAGCGCTGAATCTCTGCGAAGCGCTGCTCTATGAGCTCTTGGCGGCGCGTCTGCACGGCAAAGTATGCCTGCGCGAGCGCGATCTCCGGCTTGTTTGGATCTCCGTTTTGGGCGATTAAATAGCATGCGTAGCGCGTAAGTTTGTAGTCTTTAACCGCGCGAGCGGCGACACCGGCAGTTACCATTTTCGTGGTGTCACGAAAATGGGAATCAACTGGAGTTTTGTTTGTTTCGCACGAGACTTTTGCCCTCTTAACAACTTCGGCGAAGTTCTCCCATCGAGTGTACCCCATGGGTTCCATTAAATCGCGTGCGAGCCAATATTCAACGCCGTCTTCCACATTGGCGTAGCTATCAAGTTCGACACGCCACTTCTCGATATCTCTACTGTCCATATCTCCTCCTCGCTGGTCTATTGTCTATGCGGGCTTTGCCCACTCTGTATTCAGAATAAGGATACGCTGCCGTGCGGACACGAATGGGCCCCGTGCCACTTCGAGCTCACGGGGCCCATGGATATCGATTGGTTGTGTTCTGCTTTAGATAGGTGTCCGGTTTAATCCGCTCGATAGTGCGACCCGAGACTTTCAGTTCGCTTGCGCATGGCTTTGACCATTTCCTGTGCTAGTCGAATCTGCGACTGTAGGCGGGCGAGGGCTGCGATCTCGCTGTCCTGGGCTTTCTGTGTGCTCAAGGTCGTTGCCTCTGTCTTCAAGCCCTCAAGCTCGTGTAGTGCCTCGGATAGGCCCGTCTCGGTGCGGTTGATCATGCAATGGGTACTCATCGTGTGCTTAAGGCTGCGTGTCAAGCGTTCGGCGACTGTTGTGGCAATGCCGTACTGGGGGAGGGCGATATCCGCCTTTGGGGCCACCTCAGGTTCATTCTGTGCTGTCTGGGCTGCCGATGTGCCCGCGATGCGCCCAAACACGATGCCGTTGGCGCTTGACAGGCCACCAATGCGATCGGCCCCGTGCATGCCGCCTGTCGCCTCGCCACAGGCGTAGAGGCCCTCGACGCCCGTGTACGCGGTCTTGTCGATCCTGATGCCGCCGTTGGCGGCGTGGGCATACATCGCAACGCGCATCTCGTCAGCCGGGGCGATGCCGTGCTCGTCTTGTAGCCAGGTGGCAAAGGTTTGCACAAACTCGGGAACGTCCTCGCGGGGGAAGTTGTAGTGGAGTGCCAGGCCTTCGGCACCCGCTTGATCGATGGCAAGATCGATGGCGCGGGACGCCAAGCGCGAGGTGAAAGGACCATATCCGGAGCGCTGCTCAAGCAGGTCGTCCAGTTTTTCGTCGGCAATATCGACCGGCTGGTCGAACTTGACGTAGCGCCAGGTCTTCTCGTTAAAAACAAGGTTGCGCTTGGGCTCGATGAAGCCGGGCATCATCTGCATGAACTCTATATTAGTAAGGGACGCACCGTGCGCCAGCGCGATGGCCTGCGAGGAGCTGAGCACATCAGCCGACGTAAGGCTGCGCTCGAACAGGCCGCCTGTGCCACCGGTTGCGATGATCGTGGCCTTGGCAGCAAAGGGCACGATTCGATTTTCGGTGAGGTCGTAGAGCACGGTTCCGATGATTCTGCCGTTCGTGTCCTCAACAAGGTCGATAAGCTCATGGCGGGGGAGCAGGCGAATACCGAGCGACTCGATCCGGGTCGTCAGAGCGTCCTCAAGCGGCTTGCGGGTGAGGCCGCGCCACATGCGCGTCTTGTGGTCAAAGCAGGGGATAAACTGCTTTTGCTGAGCGCTCTCAGCGCTTTGCGGACGCTGGAGCTCAACGCCCAGGTCTTGCTCGAGCCATTCAATTGCCTGGGGAATGCCGTGGACAAACGTCTGGACAAGCTCGGGGTCGGCGACGCCGCCACCGACGGTCTGGATGGTGTCGATGAGGTCTTGTTCGTCGTCTTGGTTAACGGGTCCGATAAGCCCCAGGCCCCAGGTTCCGGGGAAGAAGCTCGATCCACTCATAGTCTTGCCGGCGCTTGCCACAGCGACGGTTGCGCCCGTGCGTGCCGCTTCGATGGCGGCACAAAGGCCCGCAATGCCAGATCCAATTACCAGTACATCAGTCGATTCCATCGGATTCCTTTCTCGTCCGGCGCATTGTCGCACGGGTGATCGGCAATGGGGCCGCAAAGACCCGGCAAATCGGTAAAGGGTAAATATGGCAGGTGGGCGTCATGGACGCTCTGACGCTCCATCTCTTCACATCTCGTATTTCGCCCCAGCTGATATACCGGCATTAGCTACCCTGCGCCAGCGCAAACAAAAAGAGCCGCTACCTCGAAAGGTAGCGACTCCAAAGCTCAACTATATGAGCATCGCGCGGGCGCGATTAGGCCTTGAGGGCCTCCTCGACGGCGACAGCGCAGGCGACGGTGGCACCGACCATGGGGTTGTTGCCCATGCCGATGAGACCCATCATGTCAACGTGCGCAGGCACGGAGGAAGAACCGGCGAACTGGGCGTCGGAGTGCATGCGGCCCATGGTGTCGGTCATGCCGTAAGAGGCAGGGCCGGCGCCCATGTTGTCCGGGTGCAGGGTGCGGCCAGTGCCGCCACCAGAAGCGACGGAGAAGTACTTCTTGCCAGCCTCGATGCGCTCCTTCTTGTAGGTGCCAGCAACGGGGTGCTGGAAGCGCGTGGGGTTGGTTGAGTTACCGGTGATCGAGATGTCGACGTTCTCGTGCCACATGATGGCAACGCCCTCACGGACGTCGTCGGAGCCGTAGCAGTTAACGGCAGCGCGGGGACCATCGGAGTAGGGGATGGTCTCGACGACCTTGAGCTCGCCCGTGTAGTAGTCGAACTGGGTCTTCACATAGGTGAAGCCGTTGATGCGGGCGATGATCTGGGCGGCGTCCTTGCCCAGGCCGTTGAGGATAACGCGCAGCGGCTTCTTGCGAGCCTTGTTGGCGTTCAGAGCCAGGCCGATAGCGCCCTCAGCGGCAGCGAAGGACTCGTGGCCGGCCAGGAAGGCGAAGCACTCGGTGTCGTCGGAGAGCAGCATAGCGCCCAGGTTGCCGTGGCCCAGACCGACCTTGCGGTCCTCGGCGACGGAGCCGGGAACGGTGAAGGCCTGGATGCCCTCGCCGATGATGGCGGCAGCCTCAGAAGCGGACTTGGCGCCACGCTTGACAGCGAGAGCGCAGCCGAGGGTGTAGGCCCACTCAGCGTTCTGGAAGGCGATGGACTGGGTGTTGTTGACGATCTCACGCGGGTTGAAGCCCTTGTCGGTGCAGATCTGCAGAGCTTCCTCGAGGGAGGCGATGCCGTTGTCGGCGAGGCACTTGTTGATCTTGTCAGCGCGGCGCTCGTAACCTTCGAACGTAACAGTCATAGTTATTTCCCTCCCTTTCTACTCGTGAACCGGGAACACGCTGGCGACGGAGTGAGTCTCCTCGTCGGTGCGCGGGTCGATGTACTTGGCAGCGTTCTCCCACTGACCATAGTGGCCCATAGCGCCAGCGATGGCCTCCTCGGGGGTCTTGCCGGCCTTGACGGCGTCGGTGAACTTGCCGAGGTTCAGGAACTCGAAAGCGATGATCTCGTTCTTGTCGTTGAGAGCCATGCGGGTGACGTAGCCCTGAGCGAGCTCGAGGTAACGAGCGCCCTTGGCCTTGGTGCCGAACATGGTGCCGACCTGAGAGCGAAGGCCCTTGCCGAGGTCGTCGAGGGAGGCGCCCACGGGCAGGCCGCCCTCGGAGAACGCGGTCTGGCTGCGGCCGTAAACGATCTGCAGGAAGATCTCGCGCATAGCAACGTTGATGGCGTCGCAGACGAGGTCGGTGTTGAGGGCCTCGAGAATGGTCTTACCGGGAAGGATCTCGGAAGCCATGGCGGCAGAGTGGGTCATACCCGAGCAGCCGATGGTCTCAACGAGGGCCTCCTCGATGATGCCGTCCTTGACGTTCAGCGTGAGCTTGCAGGCGCCCTGCTGAGGTGCGCACCAACCCACACCGTGCGTAAGACCGGAGATGTCGGAAATCTCCTTAGCCTGGACCCACTTGCCCTCCTCGGGGATGGGTGCGGGGCCGTGGTATGCACCCTTGGCAACGGGGCACATGTTCTCCACTTCCTGTGAGTACTGCATGCCTCTCCTCTCTATCGTGTTGGCGTCCCGTCTGGGGGTCGTGGCTGGCGATTGCCGGGCGACCCTTCGAAAGGGACATGACATGCAGCCCCTATAATACCGCGAAATGCACGGAATATTCGGCGAACGGCTCAGTTTTCGTAGCGAGAAGTCCGGAAGTTTTAATTGAAACGGTTTAACGCTATGTTCTGTGGTCGCGAACTTCCGTAGAAGGGGTCCGTCTTTGGCAAGCTTTTGGTCAGCTCTTGTAAGCGTTGCAGGGGTTGACCTGTTGCAACGGTGCCGTTCGCCGCCTGATTACTGCCTTTGGCCGCGCGAGTGTATTGTTTTGCGTGAATGTTTTGATGGCACGCTTCAATCGTGCTGTATTGGATGGCAAGCAGATCCCGGCGAAGGGAGCGCCATGCAGCGCGTTTGGAGAACGGTTACCGGCTTTTACCATGTCTGTGCCCGCGGTACGGGCAAGCGGCTCATCTTTGAGGGCGATGACGACCGGTTGGAGTTTTTGGAGCTGATGCGCGAGTGCTGCCGCGAGGAGGGCGTGACGGTCGTTGCGTGGTGCCTTATGAACGACCACGTGGATCTGGTACTCTCGGATTATGAGGACACGATGAGCGCGGCGATGCACCGACTGCTTTTGACGTACGCTCGTCGGTTCAACAAGCGTACCGGACGCTCCGGGCATCTGTTCCAGAACCGTTTTGACCGGCGCTCACTCGATACCGACTGGCAGGTGATGGAGGCTATTCGCTCTGTACACGCCGATCCGCAGGAGGTGGGCGTTAGCCTAATCGAGCGTTATCCCTGGAGCAGCTTTCCGGAACATCTACGCGCTTACGACGGTGATGTGGCCCATGCCGCGAGGGGATTTTCTGATCCTTCTTGCGTGCTTGAGCTTTTTGGCTCTGCCGAGGGCTTTATTGCCTATTCGCTTTCGACGCCCGCCGGCAGTGAGTCAGCGCTGTGCGATATGAAAGAGACGGAGTGGGAACGCCACGCCTTTGCCGACAAGATGGCGAAGGAACTCGGGGTTCCGCTTCGCGGGGTTAAAGCCGCACCGCCGGCGCAGCGCGATACCGTTATTTTTGGATTGCACGATGCCGGTTTTACGGTGCGCCAGATTGAGCGGCATACCGGGATTGGCAAAAGTACCGTCTCTCGTATCGTGCGCGCCCGCGCGCGAACGGCGATGCGGGCTGGCGGAAACGTGATGTAAGGTCGCCTGTTCACCGCAGCTGGGGTCGTCCATACGCCGCAACCAGCGTTCAAAAGCTTGGTACGGTAACTGCACTTCTTAATATGCATAGAACAATCGCCATCTTGCATAAAATAACGGCTCAGTCCGGGTTTGCCCGTGCCTACCCCCGTCTGCGCCGTGCAAAAAACGGAGTTTTCAGCATCGTGGTGCTGTCGGCACCGACGCAATCTTGCAACATGCGGACCCCGAAGCTATTGATCCCTGCCGTTGCGCCCCCGAAGCACGTGTCTGCGTCCCGTCAGACCGCGATGCTTGTTCTAAACACAATATATATGCGCCTGAAGATGTTGATTAACGCTTTCGATGCGTATACACACAGCTTGGCGTGCTGAATACTCGCAAAAATGCACGCCGCTCCCTATGGGACCCGTCTGCGGCAGGCGCGAAGCGAGTCGGAGCTTCGCAGAACGGGGCTTGGCGCATTGCTTGGCGGGCCCGGGGCCCTGCCGCAGGCCTTTGGTGCTGTGGAAAACGCCCGTGTTCGCGTCTGGCTGTGTGGCAAATGTCAGACGGGGCGCCGGACGCGCGGACTTTGTGCCACCGCGCTCATTAGGTAAAAACAGAGCCGCCCGTATCGGGCGGCTCGGCAATCAAAACCCTTGGATTCGGGGCATAAGCTACTGGTTTGTTTGCCCCTCGAGCATGCCGTCGAGGGTGCGCCAGGCGAGCTCGGCGCATTTGACGCGGGCGGGCATGTGCGAGATGTCCTGGAGCTGGGCGGCTTCGTCCAGGTCTTCCAGGTCGTCCTCGGAGAGCTTCTCGCCGCGGATCATGGCGAGGAAGAGTCCCGCCAAGCGACGCGCCTCCTCGACGGTCTCGCCGGTGATGAGGTCGGCCATGATGTCGGCGCTGGCCTGGCTGATGGCGCAGCCGTGCCCGGTAAACGAGGCCTCCTCGATCACGCCCTTCTCGACACGCAGCTGCAAGGTGAGCTCGTCGCCACAGCTGGGGTTGATGCCGTCGTGCTCATGCGTGGGGGCATCCATCTCGTACTTATAGTCGGGGTGCGAGTTGTGCTCCATAAACGTGGTGGAGGTGTACAGATTACCCATTGAACGTGCTCCAAACGTGATGCAGGCCGGCGATGAACTTGTCGATGTCGGCCTTGTCGTTGTAGAAGGCCACGCTGGCGCGGCAGCAGGCAAGGTTCTCGACGCCCAGCCAGGTGAGCAGCGGCTGCGCGCAGTGGTGGCCGGCGCGGATGCAGACGCCGTCCATGTCCATGATGCTCGCGACGTCGTGCGGGTGAATTCCCTTGACGTTAAAGCTCACAACGCCGTGGTGGTTGTCCCAGTAGATGGAGCCGATGATTTGGACAAAGTCGAGCTGCATGAGTTCGCCCATCAGATAGTGGACGAGTGCCTGCTCGCGGGTCTGGATGTTCTCGTAACCCACCGTGTTGACCAGGTAATCAAGGGCGGCACCCGTGGCGAAGATGCCGGCGGCGTCCTGCGTGCCGGCCTCGAATTTCTCGGGGACGGGCGCCCAGACGGCGTCCTGCTCGGTGACCGAATCGATCATTTCGCCGCCGGTGAGCATGGGCGGCATGGCGTTGAGCAGGTCCATCTTGCCCCACAGCACGCCGATGCCCATGGGGCCCATGGCCTTGTGCGCGCTAAAGGCAAAGAAGTCGGCGCCCAGGTCGGCCACATCGACCGGCATGTGCGGCAGCGACTGCGCGCCGTCGACGACCAGATAGCCGCCGCACTTGTGCACGAGCTTGCCGAGGTTCTTGACCGGGTTCTCGACGCCCAGCACGTTGGAGACCTGTCCCACGGCCAGGATCTTGGTCTTGGGACCCACCTTGGCAAGAACCTCCTCGGTGGTGAGCTGGCCGGTCTTGGTGGGGTAGAGGTAGACGAGCTTGGCGCCGGTCTCGCGGCAGACCTGCTGCCACGGAATCAGGTTGGAGTGGTGCTCCATGATGGTGATGACGACCTCGTCGCCCGGCTCGAGGACTGTGGGCGCAAAGCTCTTGGCGACCAGGTTGAGCGACTCGCTCGTGTTGCGGGTGAAGACGACCTCGTTGGCCTGGGAGGCGCCGATGAGGTCGGCGATCTGCTGGCGCACCTTCGCGATGGCCTCGGTGGCCTCGACGGACAGCGAGTAAAGGCCGCGCAGGGGGTTGGCGTTCATGCGCTGGTAGAAGTCGCGCTCGGCGTCGAGCACGCAGGCGGGGCGCTGCGTGGTGGCGGCGCTATCGAGGAAGGCGATCTCGGGGTGCTGCTGGAACAGTGGGAACTGCGCCTTGTAGGGGTTGGTCTCGATGTCGACGGTAGGCCAGCCGCGCGAGGCCTCGTCGCTGGCGTCGAGCTCCATGGGCTCGGGGGCAGTACAGGTATCGCATTTAACGTGCTCGGTGTCGATCATGCGAGCTCCTCTTCAAAGTTGTCGATCAAGTTGTTGCCCAGACGGACGACGGCGGCGCGGGTGCGCTCGTCGGTGGCGGAAAGCGCGGCGTCCTCCAGCTTGGCACGGATGAACAGGTCCTCGGCGGCGTTTTGGTCAAGGCCGCGGCAGGCGAGGTAGAACAGCTGCTCGTCGCGGACGTGGCCGATGGTGGCGCCGTGGTTGCCGGCAACGTCGTCCTCGTCGCAGAGGATGACGGGGACGGTCTTGTTGTCGACGCCCTTGTTGGCCAAGAGCACCGTCTCGCGCTCGGTGCCGGTTGCGCCCTTGCAACCGTGCACGAGGTCGATGGTGCCACGGTAGACCTTCTTGGACGTGCCAGTCAGCACGCCGTTGGCGTCGATCTCGCACTCGGTCTTGCGGCCGCGGTGGCGCAGCTCGTAGTTAAAGTCGCGCACCTGCTCGCGGGCGCCCAGGTAATCGGTATCGATCGTCACCTTGGCGGTATCGCCCAGCAGGTCGCCGGCAAGGCCGGTGGCGCTGGCGCCAGCACCCAGGACGGTGTGCTGCACGTTGACGCGCGCGCCCTCGTCCAGGAACAGGCCGGTGTCGTCGAGCGCGATCCAGCTATCGTCGAGCGTCTGCGTGCAGGTCACGTTGACGGTGGCGTACTCGTGGGCGCACACGCGTAGCGCGGAGCCCACGACGCCTTGGCCGGCAACGGGGGAGTCCAGGGCTATGCGCAGGTCGAGCGTTGCCTGCGGACGGGTACACCTACCTGGCCGACCACGCCACCAAGC